>DATDEV010000269.1:0-4024 GCA_036522995.1 Polyangiaceae bacterium | reverse complement strand
AGTCGAGGCCCTGGTGCTGGTAGAAGGCGGCGTCCTCGGCGGCCAGAAAAGCCAGCTTCACGTGATTGGGTATCTCGCTGAACTTCACGACCGTGCGCCGCTCGGTGAACAGGCTGGCCAGCACGGTGCCGTCACGCGAAAGCACGCGCGTGACCTGCGGCGGCTCGTAGCCGCGTCGCACCTTGTCGAGCGTCGGCAACTTGCCCTCGTAGTGGCGGATCGTCAGCACCACCGCCAGCACACCGCTCAGCAGGCACGCCAGTGCCACCGCGCCGGCTATCTTGAGCAGCTTCAGCACACGCTCTCGCTTCACGAGACGCCTCGCGTCAGTGCCCGAGCACCTTCATGACCAGCACCGCGATCAGCACGCCGGCGAACAAGCAGGCGCCGGCTACCACCACCAGCAGCTTGGCGCTGGGGCCGCCGGACGCGGCCGGGGCGTGCTGCGAGCCGAGGCTGACGTCGCCGGGCGGACTAGGCGTGGCCGGGCCGACCAGCGGCAAGGCCTGGGCAGCGGCGCCGCCAAAAGGCCGCAGCGCCTCGGCGAACTCCCCGGCGCTTTGATAGCGCTTATCGGGCTGCTTTTGCAGCGCCTTGGCCAGCACCTCGTCGAGGCCCTTGGCGAACTTGCGGTCCGGCACGCGTTCGCTCAGCTGAATGATCGGATCGGTGACGTGCTTCTGGATGTACTCCATCGGCGTGCGCGCCGTGAACGGCAGCTTGCCCGTCAGCACTTCATACAAGATGACCGCCAGAGAGTAGATGTCGCTGCGCGCGTCGAGCGTCTTGCCCTGCGCCTGCTCGGGAGACATGAACTCCGGAGTGCCGAAGACCATTCCCTCCTGGGTCAAGATCACCGAGCCCGGTTGCATCTGGCGCTCGGTCACCTTGGCCAGGCCGAAGTCCAAGACCTTGGGGTAGTCGGGCATACCGCCCTGCTTGGACAGGAAGATGTTTTCGGGCTTCAAATCCCGGTGCACGATGCCTAGCTCGTGCGCTTCCTGAAGCGCGCCGCAACACTGAATCAGGATCGGGATGGCGCGGTCGGTGGACAGGGGGCCCTCTTTCCTGACCGTCTGGTTCAGGTTCCGGCCCTCGAGCATTTCCATCACGATGTACAGCGAGCCGTCGTCTTCCAGCTCGCCGTACATGAACACCTTGACGGTGTTGGGGTGGGTCAGCTGACTCATGGCGCGCGCCTCGCGCCGGAAGCGCGAGGTCAAATCCTTGCGCCCCGCCAGCTTAGGATGGAGGATCTTGATCGCGACCATCCGGTTCATCGCCGGCTGCTCGGCTTTGTAAACCGACCCCATACCCCCAGTGCCTATTTTCTCCAGGACCCGGAACTGGCCGCCCAAGAGCTCGCGGCCGATGAAGGGATCCTTGGGGCGCATCGGGCTCAGCCATACCAAATGTCATGCCAGGAAGCGATTTGAACGACACAGCCGCTGAGCCGGGCGGGCCGAAGCTGCCCGGACACGAGCTGAGCCCGCTCTTGACCCGGGCCGGTTTTAGGCACGCCTTCTTCACGCGTCAGGGCGGAGCGTCCGAAGGGCCGTTCGAAAGCCTGAGCTTTTCGACCGCGGTGGGCGACGCCCCCGACCACGTCGCAGAGAACCTCGCGCGCGCCGGCAGGCTGCTCGGCGTGGAGGCGGAGCGCATCCTCTACCTGTCCCAAGTTCACGGCAAGCAGGTGCACTTCTACCGCGAGGCGCAAACGCGCGACGCAGTGATAACCCTTGAGGGTGATGCCATTGGCGGCTGCTACGCCAATACCGCCTACGGCGTGCGCTCGGCCGATTGCGTGCCCGTGCTGGTGGCGGACGAGGCGAGCGGCGCCGTCATGGCCATCCACGCCGGTTGGCGCGGCGTCGTCGCAGGCGCGGTGGAGGCGGGCGTCCTGGCCCTACGTGAGGCAGGGGCCGGTCACCGAGGCAGGCTGCTGGCAGCCATTGGACCCCACATTTCGCTGCCAGCATTCGAGGTCTCGGAAGACGTCGCCGCCGAGCTGGTCGCGGCTTGCCCGGCCCCGAACGCAGCCGCGGTCGTCGAACGTTTGCCTGACCACCCGAAGCCGCACATCGATCTGCGTGCGCTCGTGACGCAGAAGCTTTTGGCGCTGGGGCTCGGTCAGGCGGACATCGATCAGGTGGGTGGCTGCACGGTGCTCGCGCCCGCTCGCTACTTCTCATTCCGTCGCGACGGTAAACGGAGTGGGCGTCACTTGTCGGCCATCGTGCCCCGCGGTTAGGAGTCGATAGGGGAGCGCGCTAGGATCGATGGGGAGCGCGCTAGGAACCGATTGCCGCTCAGGGCGATTCGATCGATGCTGGGAGAGCTTTTTCAGCATGTCTTTCGCCGTCATTTGCAAGAGCTGCCAGGCTCGCTTCCTTTTGAACGACGACCTGCTGCGTCGCAAGGTGGCGGGTCGCGTCGTCACGGTGCGCTGCCGGCAATGCCATGCAACCATCGAGGTCGACGGCTCGGACGTCGATCCCACGCCGCCCGAGGGCGAGGGGGAGAAGCCCAAGGCCACGACCAAGCTCATGTTCAACAAGCCACCGCGACCGGCTCCTGCCCCACCACGCCCCGCCAAGGCGACCTTGATGGGCATCGGGGTAACACGCCCGGCGGGGGCCACGGAGCTGGTGGCGCTTTCACCGGGCCTGCTGGGCGTGGAGACCGAGACCACACCGGCCAGGGCCTCGCGTCAGGGTTTTCCGGAGCCACCGCCACCGCCGTCCGCGTCGCCGGCCTCCGTCGAAGAGCTCGACGCGAATGACTGGGAGGTCGAAGGACCGCCCACGCCGCCGCGCCAGCTAGCCGCGCCGGTGAGCCTCGACGACTTCGTCGAAGAGCTACCGCCGAGCATCCCTCCGCGCGTCGAAGACGAGCTACCGAGCTCGACCGGCACGCCGAGCCTGAAGTCTCTCACGCACCACGACGGGCACGCGACCAAGCCGCTGCCCGATGACTTCCTGGCCAACATGAGCGCCGCGATGAACGGCGGCATCATGACCGGCGCTCCTCCCACCATCGACGTGTCGCAGCTCACCGTTGCGGCTGTCGCTCCGCCTGCGCCCGCTCCCGGCATCGACCTGTCCGACTTCGAGCTCCCCGCCCGCGGCGCGCAGACGTTGGCCTTGTTCGAGGAGCCACGCAGCCGGACGCCTGCTCCGTCCCCGGCGGCTCCGTCCGCCGCGGCTCCGCCGCCGCCTCCAGCTCGCCATGCTCCCGGGGGCTCGCTGAAGCCGGTCACCGCCGATCCTCCGGCGCTCGAGCTGCAGCAGCAGCCCGAGAGCACCCGCGAACGCAAACACGTCGTGGCGCCGTCCTCCGAGCTCGTGGCGCCCAAAGCGACGGGTCGCCGCAGCGGCCTCGCCGCGCCTCTGCTCGTGGCCCTGGCCGCCGTCGCCGCGTTTCTGATCTGGAAGCGTAACGCGGCTCAAGCTCCGCCGGAGGCGCTGGCTCGCGCCGAGCGCGGCTCCGAGACTGCAGCAGCGCAGGTCCTCGCGCCCACCCCCCCCACGCCCGCCCCCGCTGCGAGTGAAGCGCCGCTCGCGAAGGCTGATCCGGTCGCGGACGACGTCACGTTCGAAACGACACCGACGAAAGCGCCCGCCGCGGGCCAGGCCGACCGATCTCCGCCGCCAGCAGCAGCAGCGGCGGCCATCACGCGCGAGCCGAAGCTCGAGCCTTCGCCCAAGCCCGAGCCGGCGGTCGCGACCGAGCCTGTCGCGGAGCCCACGCCCGCTACGCCCGCCGAGCCAGCAGGTCCCTTCGATCGCGCGGCCGCGGCGGCGGCGCTCTCCGCCAGCGCCAGTCAAGCTTCGGCTTGTCGCAAGGACGGCGATCCGTCCGGCGTCGCCAGCGTCGTCGTTACTTTTGCTCCTTCCGGGCGCGTCACCAGCGCGACCATCGGCGGTCCGCCGTTTGCGGGTACGCCGACCGGCGGCTGCATCGCCGCTACGCTGCGCAAGTCCCGCATTCCCGCCTTCGACGGCGAGCGCGTCACCGTCAGCAA
>DATDEV010000268.1:0-2887 GCA_036522995.1 Polyangiaceae bacterium | reverse complement strand
GCGTCGGTGAGCACCGCGTCGCAAGCCACGTCGTGAGGCAAGATCGGTAGCTCGGCCAGCAGCTGAAAGTCGAAGCCCACCGCGATCGCGCAGCCTGGTGGGCGAAAATCGGGCAGCAGTGAGTCGTAGAACCCCGCCCCGTAGCCGAGCCGATGACCGGACGGTGCCAGCGCCAGCGCGGGCAGAAACAGCAGGTCGACCTCGCCGCGTACCGCGTCCGGAGCCTCACGCGGGGGTTCGAGGAAGCGACCGCCACGCTCGGCCAGCTCGGCGAGCGAGCTCACGAGCTTCAGGCCGGACACCAGCGCCTCACCCCGCTGCTCCAGGTAGGGGTAGTAAACGCGCTTGCCGAGGCGCCGGGCCTCGGCATCCAGCTCGCGCAAATCGACCTCCTTGCGCTCGAGCAACGGAAAGAACAGCGCCACGCCGCTGGCGCTGGCGAACGCCGGCAGCTCCAGGGCCCGGCTCACCAGACTGCGATTGCGCGCGCTCAGGGCCGCCTGGGGGTACGCCGTGCGCAGGGCCCGCATGCGCTTGCGCAGCTCGTGCTTGGCGGCCTCGGCCAGCGCGGCGACTTCGGTAGCTTCGAACGATGGCATGACGTCGGCCCGAGCGATGGTAGCCTCGCCCGGTGCGCTGCGCCTACTTGATTCCCGCCTATCAGGCCCGGAGCAAACTGAAGCCCGTGCTCGAGGACCTGCGAGCCCAGGACCCCGATGGAGTGCTGCTCGTAGTCGACGACGGCTCCAGCGACGGCACGACGGAGCTGGCCCGGGCGGCGGGCGTGGAGGTAGTGCGCCATGAGCACAATCGCGGCAAGGGTGTCGCGCTCCGCACCGGTTTCGGCGTGCTCCTCGAGCGCGGCTTCGACTGCGCGGTCACGGTCGACGCCGACGGTCAGCATCGCGCCGAGGACGCCGTCATGCTGGCGCGACATCCCGCGTCGCCGCAGACGCTGCTGCTCGGCGTGCGCGACATGGCTCGCGATGGGGCACCCAAGCCCAGCCAATTCTCGAATCGTTTTTCGAATCTGTGGGTGTCCTGGTTCAGCGGGCATGCGCTGAGCGATACCCAGTGTGGGCTGCGCCGCTACCCGCTGGGGGCCACGCTGGGGCTCGACTCCGACGCCCGCGGCTACGGCTTCGAATGCGAAATGCTCGTGCGCGCTGCGCGCCGCGGCATCCCGATCGTCGAGGTGCCGGTGCGGGTCATCTATCCCCCTGCGGAAGAGCGGCTGTCGCATTTCCATGCCGTACGCGATCCGGCGCGCATCGTGGCGCGCCTGGTGCACACCGCGCTCACGGTGCGGAGAAGCCCTTGAAACGCTGGGGGCGACGGCTGCTGCGCGGGCTGGGGATCGCGCTCGGCCTGTGCGCCCTCGGCCTGCTGGCCTTTCACGTGGGCGTCGGTCGCGCGGCGCGCCTCACACCGCCCAGCGTCACGCCGCCAGCCGCACCGCTCACGACCAGCGCGGCGGGCGTGCGCCGACTGGGCGGCTCCTATGCGCGGCGCGTCGGCGGCATCTGGCAGGTGGGTCTCGCCGGCTCACCCGAAACCATCGGCTACTCACAGACCCGCCTGCTCTATCCGGAGATGGTCGAAAACGAAGGCCTCATGCTCGGGCGCTTTCGCGAGCAGGTGCCGCTCGGGCCGGTGCGCTCGTTGCTACTCGACCTGGCGCAGCTGCGCTATCGCCGCGTCAACCAGGAGATGTCGCAAGATCGGCTGCGCGAGATCGCCGCCAGCGCGCTGGCCTTTCAGCCCGATCCCTACGCGGATTTGTTCCCGACCTTTCAGCGCTTCGTTTACCTGCAGGCGCTATACGACATCTCGCTGTCCTTCGAGGGCTCCCCCCTGATCGGCTGCACCACTTTCACCTTCGATGAGGAGGCCACGGCGGACGGCTCGGGCTTGCTCGCTCGCGCCTTCGATTTCGAGGTCGACGAGGTCTTCGATCGGCAGAAGGCGATCTTCCTGGTGCGCGAGGCCGGTAAAATCCCGTTCGCCTCCGTTGCCTGGCCGGGCCTGGTCGGCGTCGTCAGCGGCATGAACCTGGAAGGCGTGGCGGTGGTGGTGCACGGCGGGCGCGCGGGGGAGCCCCGCGTCATCGGCGAGCCCGTGGTGCACGCGCTGCGCCAGGTGCTCTCGGAAGCGCGCACCACGCAAGAGGCCGCGCGACTGCTGGCCTCGCACGCGCCCATGGTGAGCCACATCCTGATCGTCACCGACGCCCACGGCCACTCCGCCACCATCGAGCGAGCGCCGGGCTTTGCGGACGCGCTACGCGACCTGCCGCCCCGCGCCGCCACCACCAACCATTTCGAGTCCGGCCTCGAAAGCGACCCCAAGAACCAGCGCGTGCGCCAGAGCACGTCGACCCTGCCGCGCCGCGCCCGCGCTGACGAGCTGATCGCGGCGTTGCCCGCCGGTCCGGTCAGCCCCCTGGCGGCGGCCGGGCTCCTGCGCGATCGCCGGGGGGCCGGCGGGCAGGAGCTCGAGCTGGGCGATCGCCGCGCCGTCAACGCGCTGATCGCGACGCACGGCGTGATCATGCAGACCGGGCCGCGCGTGCTCTGGGTGAGCGAGGCGCCTCACCTGCTCGGCCAGTTCCGAGCCTTCGACCTGCGTCGACTGCTAGCCCCCGACTACGACCCCGAAACCGACGCCGCTGCGCTCGAACCTCTACCGCCCGACGAGCTGCTCAGCAGCGGCAACTACGCCAAGTGGAAAGCCACCCAACCCCACTGAGCGTCGCCACACGATTTTTTTACAGGGAGATCGGGAGATCGGGAGTCGTGCGAGATTTTTGGGGCGCCTCGCTGCTACTACGCTTGCGTCGCTTCGTGCCATCCAGTCGTACAAGGCGTTACGGCGCGCAAGAGTGCAA
>DATDEV010000267.1:0-6046 GCA_036522995.1 Polyangiaceae bacterium | reverse complement strand
TAGCAGAGGCGGGGCGGTGGGCGCGCCGCAGCAACGATGTAGCTTTGGCGGAACTTGGTGGCTTCACCGAAACATGCGATTTCGAAAACGAACTCGCCGCTGACCCCTACTGCACGGAGTGAGCCCGAAAACACGGCTCCGGCACCCCCATGAAGTCAGCCCTCTGTCCCCCCGCCTTCGCAGTCATCCTTTCGAGTTTGGGCCTCGTCGCCTGCGGCGGCAACGGCGCCGAGCCCTTTTCCAATGCTCCCCCGAGCACGTCGGGGAGGGGCGGCAGCTCGCCGGCGATGACTCCGGCAACGCCCACCGGCGGCGCTGTCTCGAGCGGCGGCGGGGGCGCATGGGTGGCGGGCGGCGGCGGCAGCTCAGCGCTGCCGCAGGGCGGCGGTCACAGCAGCAGCCCAGGCGTGCACGGCATCGTGCCGTTGTTCGACGAGACCACCACGCTCGAGCACCCCGTGCACTACGAGACGGCCGACGCCATCGTCACTCGCTTTGGCGATCGCGGTCGCGATCGGCACGCGCGCGAGGACCAATTCCAGAGCTACGACCACTACCTGCCCCACTACTGGGAGCACCGCACGTCGCGCTACATCTTCACCGACCACGTCGCCAAGGGCGGCTCCACGCTGGAGATTTCCTGGGTCTCCGAGTGGAAGCTCGACAACCTGCCCGAGTTTCGCGCCTGGTACTCGGGGCGGGGCAGCGTCGCGCAGTACTACGGCAACTACGGCCCGCTGTTCACGACCGAGGGGCCCGGCACGTACGACATCGAGCACAATCGTACCGGCGACGGCGTGCAGTACAAGTACACGTACACGATCAAGTCGGCCATCGACATCGACGGCAAGGAGCTGCCGCTAGCCGTGGGACAGTTCATGGAGATCGAGATCAGCCAGTTCTTGAATGCGCCCCCCGAGGGCCGCGACAACTACTATGGCACGACCTACCTGTACGAGATCGGCACGGGCGGCATGGTCCCCTGGTACACGGTCGGCGACTTCGAAGACCAGGCGAGCGAGCGCGAAAATTCACATCCGATCGCCGAAAAGGGCTGGCTCGGCGGGCGCACCACGCTGCCGTATCAATACTCGGACGAGCCGGACAACCACTTCCTGCAGATGGCCACCAACCTCAGCGACGGGAACGCGCAGACCTTCGTGCTCGGTCGGCGCGTGCATCACACCGACATGCTCGACGGCCACCACGACGAGAGTGACGAGAACCCGATCTTCACCGAGCTGTCGGGTTTGGTCGGTCCCAACTACGTGAACACCTCGTGCGACGGTTGCCATCATCGCAACGGCCGCGCGCCCGTGGCCGAGCTCGGCGAGGCGCTCGACAAGTGGGTGTTCAAGGTCGCCGCTGCCGACGGCGGGAAGGATTCCATGTTGGGCGGCGTGCTGCAGCCTCAAGGTGCGGCTGGTTCGGCGGGCGAAGGCCAGGTCTCGATCGCCAAGTGGACCGAGACCGCCGAAGGCCTGCGCGCCCCGAGCTACGAGTTCAGCGGAGCGCAGCCGGCGCTGTTCTCGGCGCGCATCGCGCCGCAGCTCGTGGGCCTCGGCCTCCTCGAGGCGGTGTCGGAGGAGACCATTCTGGCGCTCGAAGACGTGGCCGACTCGAATGGCGACGGCATCTCCGGCAAGGCTCAAATTTCCGAGGATCCGCTGACGGGCGTCAAGCGCCTGGGCCGCTTCGGTTGGAAGGCTGGCGCCAGCAGCATGACGCACCAGATCGCCGGCGCGCTCAACACCGACATGGGCGTGATGACGTCGGTGCTGCCCAAGCCCGATTGCGGTGCCTCGCAGCAAGGCTGCGGCAACGACGCGGGCATGGAGCTGCCGGATCAACGGCTGACCGATCTCGTCGAGTATGTCTCGCTGCTCGGCGTGCGGGCGCGTCGTGACCTCGAAGGTCCGGAAGCGCTGCGCGGCGAGACTTTGTTCAATGACCTGGGCTGCGCCAGCTGCCACGTCACCGAGCTGCAAACGGGCAAGTATCACCCGCTCGCGGAGCTGCGCGAGCAAACCATCCACCCGTACAGCGACATGCTGCTGCACGACATGGGGCCCGGGCTGGCCGACAACCTGGGCGAGAAAGAAGCGACGGGCGCCGAGTGGCGCACGACTCCGCTCTGGGGCATCGGTCTTTCGGCCTGCGTCACGGGCGGCGTCGAAGGACCTTTCCAGCAGCAGACCTGCGCGCCGCACCACTCCTACCTGCACGACGGTCGCGCGCGCAGCCTCGAAGAGGCGATCCTGTGGCACGGCGGCGAAGGCCAGAAGTCGAAGGACGCGTACGCCGCCCTGCCGGCCGCAGACAAGACCGCGGTGATCGCATTCCTGGAGTCGCTGTGACGCGCCGCGCCCTGCTGCCGGGATAAGCAGCCGTCCAGGGATAGCCGGCCCGTCCGACCCGACGCCCGAAAAGCCCCCGATTTGGCGCGCGATTGGCCCGAGGTGCCGGCAGCTGCAGCTCTCCACCGACACCTGGGTCACTCCAAGCCAGAATGGCGCTACGACTGCAGTCGGAGCCATGCAGAAGCCTGAGGCAATCCAACGCATCCCGAGCACCGGCCTGACGCGGCTTGCTGGGTGGGGCGCGAACCTGCGCGCCGACTGCTACCTCGTCGAGCCGGCCACGCAGGGCCAGGTGTCCGAGTGGCTGGATCGAAGCGGCAGTATCGCGCGTGGCTTGGGGCGAAGCTACGGCGACGCGGCGATCAACGCCGCCGGTCAGGTGCTGGGCATGACGCGCCTGGACAAGTACCTGGCGTTCGACGAAGCGACCGGCAGCTTGGTGTGTGAAGCGGGAGTGAGCCTCGAGCGCATCATCCGTGATTTCGCTCCGCGCGGCTGGTTTCCGATGATCACTCCGGGGACGAAGGTCGTGACCGTGGGTGGCTGCATCGCCAACGACGTCCACGGTAAGGCGCACCACGTCCAGGGTAGCTTCATCGAGTGCGTCGACTCGATGACGGTGCTGCTAGCCAGCGGGGAAGTCGTGGTGGCGAGTCGTACCGAGAACGCGGAGCTGTTCTTCGGCAGCTTCGGTGGCATGGGCTTGCTCGGCATCGTGCTCACGGCCACGTTGCGCTTGCGCCGCATCGAAACCACGTATTTTCGCCAGAGGTCGCTGCGCGTGGCTGACCTGGGAGCGATGCTCGGCGCGCTGGAGGAGCAGGATCGTCTGTTCCCGTACTCCGTTGCGACGCTCGACGTTTACGCCACTGGAGCGCGCCTGGGGCGGGGCGTGGTGACGGTGGGAGATCATGCTGCGCTCGACGAGCTGCCGGCCCAGTTGCGGCGCGATCCGCTGCGCGTATCGCCGACATCGTGGTTGAAGGTGCCGTTCGAGCTGCCCGAGTTTTTCTTGAATCGACTGAGCATGCGCGTCGTGAACGCGATCATTCAGCGTATTCAAGCTGCGGCCAAACCGTTCGGGCATTACGAAGGCTTCTTCTATCCCCTGGATCGGCTGTTGAACTGGAATCGCGGCTACGGGCGGCGCGGTTTCACCCAGTACCAGTTCGTGATCCCGTTCGAAGACGGCGAGCGGCAATTGCGCGACATTCTCGGCGCGATCTTGTCGGCCGGTGAGCTGCCGTTTCTCAACGTGCTCAAGCGCATGGGCAAGCAGAGCGAGGGGCTGCTGTCGTTTCCGCGCGACGGCTACACTTTGGCCATCGACTTTCCGATCCGGCAAAATACGGTGAGCCTGCTGCGGCGTCTCGATCGGATGGTGCTCGACGCCGGAGGGCGCGTCTATCTCGGCAAAGACTCCTACCTCGAGCCCGAAACGTTCCGCGCCATGTATCCCGCCGTCGCTGACTTTCTCAGTATCAAGTCCAAGCTCGACCCCCAAAACATCTTCACTTCCAACCTCTCCCGCCGCCTCCACCTTCACCCCGACCCGGCATGAAAGCGCTGCAGCGCTGCCCGCCGCCCTAGTCATGGCGTGTCATTGCGCGCCAACTCACACCGAAGGCCGTGTTTTGGAATAGCCGCGAGGATTGTGGGTTTCGCCCTCGAGCCGGAGCTCATCCGCGCTCGTGCAAGGAGCTCAGCATGAAATGCCCCCGCTGTGAGAATGCCCCACTCGACGAACGCGAGCGCGGCGGACTAACCGTCGACGTGTGCGGCGCCTGCCGCGGAGTCTGGCTGGATCGAGGTGAGCTCGAAAAGCTGCTCACACAAGCCAAGAGCGAGCTCGAAAGCGAACGCGCCTACTACGCAGCAGCTCCGACTCACGACTACGATCGCGAGCCGCCTTCATCATCGCGGCGTCACGAGCCCGGGCCTCCGCGCGGCCCGCAGCACGAGCGGCGGCCCTACAAGAAGCGCAGCTGGCTGGACAACCTGGGCGAGATTTTCGACTGATCGCCGAGCAGCCCCGCCGCCGGCCACTAGGGTCGATACTCGAAGCAGTAAAAGCCGCCGTAGCCGCCGGCGGACCCGACGCAGTTCTCGCTCACGCCACCATTCTCCTCGATGCGCACGCACGGCGCGCAGCCACCATCCTTCGCGGCCGACATCCAGCTGAGCCCGCTACCCTGGCGCGGCCACGAGTGTCCACACCAGGGGTCACCCTCGGCCGCCTTACTCGTCCAATCGTTGCACGTGTAGGCCGGGTTCGGAGCGTTGCTGGGCGGCGTGATGCCCTCGCACGTGGGTGTGATCTCGTTCTGTCCGCTGCCCGACCCGCCGCCGGTGTAGAGCTCGCCAACACAGTTGGTGCCAGTCAGCACCTGGTGATTGTCGGGACACTCCCCGCCGCTGCAGCCGGGAGCTTCGGCGGTATGATTGGGGATGCCGAACTCGTTGGGCAGATCGTCGCGGATGGCTGGATCTGCACCGCCAGGACGATTGCCGCCGATCAGCGCGGCGAGGGTCATAGACACCAGCCGACCGGTGGCGTCGTACCAGGGGCCGTTGCCGATACGGCTCTTGGCGTGGACGGGGCCACCGCCCGGCGCGCCAGCAGTCGTGCTGAGAAAGGCTCGCCAATCCTTGGCGCCAGCGCCCGCCATGCCGATCTCCGCGATGGCCTTGCAGATCTTGTCCGCGCCGCGCAGCCCCGCGCCGTCGCCGACCTCACCAAAGCGCAGATCGCCACCGAAGCCCTGATC
The DNA here is from genome assembly GCA_036522995.1 of Polyangiaceae bacterium. GTDB lineage: Bacteria > Myxococcota_A > Polyangia > Polyangiales > Polyangiaceae > PMG-095. Next base: position 918 of record DATDEV010000267.1, on the reverse strand, counting down.
GCTGCCGGAAACCATGCGTATCGAGCTCAGACTGGTCAGGAAAAAACTGAATTGCGCGACCTTGGGGTCGACGGGGGCGCCGCCCGCCGTGCCGGCAGCGCCGGCTCCGCCAACGCTCGCGCTGCCCGCGCCTCCGCTCGTGGCTCCCGCAATCTGCCCGCCCCCGCCACCGCTGGTGCCGCCGCTGCCCGAGGCCGACGAGCTAGTGCCGGCGCCGCCGACCTGTCCCGGCGCGCCTGAGGTGGGCGCGCCGCCCTGTGGCGGGGCACCGCCGTTGGTCGAGGCCGGAGCTGGGGCTGCTGGCGAGCTGCACGCGAGAGCCGGAAGCAGGAGCAGGAACAAGGCAGCGTGCGCCATCGGCTCTCAGCGTACACGCGCCGAGCACGAATGCGAGTGACGTAGAAACTTACAGCCTGCTTACTCGCGGTGGTGTCGAGCGCAGTGCATCGTATGCTGCTGCGCAATGCGCTACTTCGTCGCCGGCTTGATCATCGCCTCGCTCGCAAGTGCTTGTGGCAATAGCGATGCACCCGCTGTTGGTGCAGGCGGCGGCGGCAACGCTGCGCTGGCTGGCAGCACGGGCACTGGTGGCGAAAGCGCTGCGGTCGCCGGCGCGGGGACGGGCGCAGCCCTGCATGGCGGCGTCGTCGTCTCGCTGAACGAGCCCACCGATGCCGAGGGCTACACCACGCTAATTGGCCGATTCTTCGATGGCCCGCAGCCCGAGGTCATCCCGCTGGCGCTCGACACCGAAGACGGAGATTGCGCGCTCTACGTGCCGAAGCTGCCGTTCTGCAACGAACCTTGCAGCCCCGCTGTGTGCACTGCCGACGACGTCTGCAGTCCTCATCCCAAGCCCCTCGGGGTGGGGACGCTGAGCGTGACCGGGCTGGGCATGCCGCTCGCGCTCGAAGCCTC
>DATDEV010000266.1:0-7621 GCA_036522995.1 Polyangiaceae bacterium | reverse complement strand
GGTGGCCTCGCTCTCGGCCTGGCTCTCGCCGAGCTTGCCGCCGCTGCCGGTGACACGGCTCGAGCGCTACGCGGACTGCGCGTTCCTCGGCTTCGCCGCCATCGTGCTGCGCGCGTCACGTGACGAGAACGTCGGCGACGCCCTCGGGGCGCGCGAGCGCGGCATCTTGATCCACGCTGCCATCGCCGAAGCCCTGTCGGCGATCGCCGGACGCCTCGAGCGACCCGACGACGAGCTGCTACGTGAAGCGTTGACGGCGGCCGAGCGCTCGCTTTCGGCGCACGCCGGCTCGGATCTGCGCGGCGCCGCGCTGCGCGCGACGCTGGCCGACGTGCGCAGCTTCGTGCGCTGGTCGCTCGAAAATCGCGACTTTTCCTTTCGCGAAGCCGAAAAAGGCTTCGGCGACGGGGAAGAATGGGCTGCGCTCGAGCTCGGCCCCTACCGCGTCTCGGGGCGCGTCGACCGCATCGACCTGTCGAGCGACGGGCGACGAGCGCGCGTCATCGACTACAAATCGGGCCAGGCGCCCTCGAAAAAGGACGAGCACGCCCTACAAGGCTGGCTCTACGCGCGCAAAGTGGCCAGTGAGCTCGGTGTGAGCGAGGTGCAGAGCCTGTACCTCGGGCTCTCGCGCCGGGTGCCTCAGGCCAAGCTGATTTTCGAAGGAGCCCCCGACTCGCCCGAGCTCGCTCAGCGCGAGCAGCACGCGCTAGGCGCGCTCGAGCGCTTGAGCTCGGGCCGCATCGCGGCCGAGCCGACCCGGCCCGGGCGCTGCGAGCGCTGCGATGTGCGCGAGCTCTGCCGCCGGCCGCTGTCGGCCCCACTCGGCGACGACGAAGGCGAGGACGCGTGATCCCCGGCCTGAGCCGCAACGCGGTGGTCGCCGCCAGCGCCGGGACCGGCAAAACCGAGCTACTTACCAGCATCTATCTGGGCCATTGCCTCGGCCTGGCGGCTACGGGCGAGCTGGTTTCGCCGACCCGCATCGTGGCCACCACCTTCTCGCGCGCTGCTGCGCGCGAGATTCGCGAACGGCTCGAGCGGCGCTTCGCCGGCGTCGCCGGCAGCGATGAGCTGGAGCAGCAGCGGCGGCTCGGGACGGGCCTTTCGGCCGTGGCGGCCGAGCGCGGGGTGGGGCTCGCCGAGCTGCGGCGCCGGGCAGCGCGCGCCCTCGAGGAGCTGCCGGACGCCACCATCGACACGTTGCACAACCTGTGCGCCCGCATTTTACGCGAGCACGGCTTGGAGCTGGGCATCGCCCCGACTTTCGCCATTCTCGAAGAGCAGCGTTCGCTCGAGGAAACCGAGCAAATCATCGACGAGGTGCTGAGCGAGGCGCTGGCCGGCAGCGGCCGGCGTGCCCTCGGCGCCAGCCAACTGCTCGACGCTTCCGGCGGCCTCGATCGACTGCGAGGCTGGATGCTGGCGCTGCTCTCTCGGCTCGATGACGAAGGCCTGGACGCCGCACAGCTGGAGCACGGCGACGAAGGCGCCGCAGCCAGGCGAGCCGAGGCCGCGCTGGGGCGCGTGTGCCAGCAGCTCGCCAGCGATCCCGATTCGCCGCGAGCGCCGCTCGCCCGCGCGGTGCTCGACGCGCTGGCGCCGCGTCCGGCGGGGCTCGACGCCGACCGGCTGAGCCGCGCATTCGCGGCTCTGGCGAGCGAGGCCAAAGGCCGCAAGGCCGCGGGTGCAGCGGACCTGAAGGCGCTGCTCGAGCAGACTCGAGGGCGCAACAACACCGAGCGCGCCCGCGCGCTGGTCAGACTCGTGGTGGAAGGCCCGAGCCTGGAGGAGCGCCTGCACGGCGTGGCCGAGGTGATCGGCGAGATCCAGGCGCGCCTGCGCCAGCGCCACGTGAGCGAGAACCGCCTGGGCTTCGGGGACCTGCTGCGCCTCACGCGAGACGGCCTGCGCGACAAACCCGACGTGGCGCGCGCGGCGGGTCAGCGCATCGAGCTGCTGCTGGTCGATGAGTTCCAGGACACCAGCCGAGTGCAGTGCGAGTTGCTGCTGCTACTGCGTGAACGCCCCGAGCAGAGCCAGGCGCGCAAGGCGGGTAGCCTGCCCCGCGCCGCCGACATTCGCCCCGCTGGCCTGGTCGTGGTCGGCGATCGCAAGCAGTCAATCTACGGCTTTCGTGGCGCCGATGTGTCGGTGTTTGCGGAGCTGGCGACCGCGCTCGCCGGTGAGGAAGCGGCACGGCTGCTCGATCTGCCGGGCTCGCAGACAGCGGCCACGGACGAGCCCGCGGTGGCGGACGTCTCGACCCTGGTCGATAGCTACCGCTCCGATCGCGCCATCATCGAGGCCGTCAATCTGATCGCGACGCGCGACTTCGCGCCCCGCCTCGAGCAAACCTTCGAGATCCGCTACGCCGCGGCCGAAGCGCTGCGCGTCCCGGCGGGCCGCCGCGAGGTGGCAACGGGCTCCTTCACGCTGCTGATGGACGACGGCCTCACGCCGGACGCCGAGCCCCTGGTCCAGCGCGCCACCGGCGCCATGCGCAGCGCGCTCGCGGTGGCAGGCTTTTGCGCGCGCGCGGCGCAGCAGGGTCGAGCGCTCGGCAGCCTGGCGGTGCTGGCGCGCCGGCGCGCGACGCTGCCGGTGCTCGGCTTCGCCCTCGATCACTTCGGCGTGCCCTACGTCTTGTCGGGACGCGATCTGTACGGCACCCCCGAGGTGCGCGACGTGTTTGCTGCCCTGCGCTTGAGCCAGGCGCCGCGCGACCGCCACGCGCTGGCCGTGATCGCGCGCAGTCCGCTCGGCGGCCTCTCCGATCAGGCGCTGGTCGAGCTCAGCGACGTGCGAAGTGGTCTGCTGCCTTTCCCGGAGTGGGACCTGCAGCGCTTGTCGAGACCGGGCGATGTCGCGCTCGCCGAGCTGCTCACGCGGCGCCTGGAGTCCTTTTTGCGCGTGGCGCCGCGCCTCTCGCCGCGAGATGCGATCTTCGACGTGCTCGAGCGCTTCGAGCTCGAGTCGGTGTTGTCGCTGCTGCCGCGCGGCGCGGTGCGGCTCGCCAACCTCGGTCGACTCCAGGAGATCGCGGGCCAGCACGGCGGCAATCTGGCCGCTTTCGTGCGTTTCATGACGCGCCAGATCGCCTCCGAGTTCGACGAGACCGAGGCCGCGCTGTTCTCCCCCGACGATGACGCCGTGCGCCTGCTGACCATTCACGGCAGCAAGGGCCTGGCTTTTCCGACCGTCATTCTGGCCGACGCCGATGCCATCGAAGTCGCGCAACCTGCGCCGGTCGGCATCCTGCGCCGCAGCGGGGCACGGCCCCTGCTGGTGGTCCGACACGCGGGCGAGGACGGACCCATCATCACCGACAGCCAGCTCGAGCTAGGCGAGGATGGCAAGGCACGCGCAGCTGCCGAGCGTCAGCGCCTGAGCTACGTGGCGCTCACACGCGCGGAGCACGAGCTGGTCGTGGCTCTGCCGGCGCAGGCGCGCTCGGGTACCCTGGCCAGGACGGTGCTGGAGCTGGAAAGCGAGGGCGCCTTCACGCAGCTCGAGGGGCTGGGCAAGCTTGCGGTGAGCGAGCTGCTCGGCGCGGCGACGCTGCAGCTGCCGAGCGTCGCCGCGGCCAGCGCGCCGCCGACGCTGGGCGGGGCCGAGGCAGGCGCCGTAGTGCTCGGCGTGACGGCGCTCAGCGACTTTCGCATCTGCGCCCGCCGCTTCAGCCTGCTCCACCTCCAGGGCCTGGCCGAGCCGAAGCGCGGTCCGACAGCAGGCCAAGGCCCGAGCGACGGGGCCGATCTACGGCTGGCGGGCATCGCAGCGCATCACGTGCTGGAGCACTGGCCGCTCGAACGCTGGGGCGAAGCGCCCGAGCCGGGCGCGCTGGCGGCGGCGCTCGAGGCAGCTGGCCTGGCACCGGATTCCGCAGCAGGTAAAAAGACTCAGGCTGGGCTAGCCCGCTTTTTGAGCGGGTCTTACGCCACGCGAGTGCGGCGGGAGGCCGTGCGGGTGGAGCGCGAGCTGTCGCTCAGCGTCACGTTGACGAGCCCCGCTGGGTCGGCGCGCTCGGGTCAGCTCGAGCTTTTTGGGAGCGCCAGAAGTGGCGCGCCGCTCGTGGTCAAGGCCACGCTCGATCTGCTGGTGGAGCTGGAAGACGGCAGCCTGCACGTCATCGATTACAAGCGCTCACGCGGCGGCGAACGCGACCAGCACCGCTACGCCGATCAACTGTCGCTGTACCGCGCCGTGGTGAAGCGCCACTTCGGAAAGACACCGCTAGTCGGGCTACTGCACCTGCTCGGAGACGCGACGGAGCCCCATTGGCTCGCGCCGGCGGAGCCCGATCCGAGCGCCATCGCGAGCGCGTTCATCGCGGCCCGCGCGAGCGACGTTTGGTCGCCAGTGCCCGAGCGCGTGTGCCGTAACGTGGAGTGCGGTTTCGTTGGGAGCTGCCACGCTAAGCCCGCCACGTAAACGCCGTTTTTTCCAGTGTGTTTCGGCTCGCGCACGGCGCGCCGCGTAGCCCTCAACACAGGCCCGCGCAGGTGCGCGCAAGAGACTGTACCGGTCACTCGCGAGCTTGCGCGTCGCGTCAATCCGTGCGACACGCGCCATAGCGCCGCGACGTTCTGACCACGCGCTCTCGGACAACCTATACTAGCCCGCCCCGCCGACCTCGGGCGGCTACGACACGTCGCTCCCTCCCTCTCGCTCCCTCCCTTCACCCAACACAACGAGCCATGCCCCTTCCGCCACGACAAGGACTCTACGACCCGCGCCATGAGCACGACGCCTGCGGCGTTGGTTTCGTCGCGAACATCAAGGGCGAAGCGTCGCACGACATCGTCAAGAAGGGCGTCGACCTGTTACTCAACTTGGTGCATCGCGGCGCCTCTGGCTGCGACCCGCTCACGGGCGACGGCGCCGGCATCCTGCTCCAGGTCCCGCACAAGTTCTTCAAGCGCGCCTGCGAGTCGGCCGACATCGAACTGCCGGAGGCGGGACGCTACGGCGTCGGTCTGGTGTTCCTGCCGCGCGACCGCAACGACCGCCGTCGCTGTCAGCAGATCTTGGAGGACAAGATCTTCGGCACCGGGCAGCGCCTGATCGGCTGGCGCGACGTCGTCGTCAACGAGGCGATCCTGGGCCCGATGGCGCGCGCCAGCGCGCCGGTGATCCGTCAGGTGTTCATCGGCTCGAGCACCGACGACGAGCAGACCTTCGAGCGCAAGCTGTTCGTGATCCGGCGCTGGGCGGAGCGCACGGTGCGCGAGTCCAACATCCCCGGGCGCGGCTCGTTCTACATGCCGAGCCTGTCGTCGAAGACCATCATCTACAAGGGTCTGCTGCTCGCACAGCAGCTGGCGGGCTTCTATCAAGAGCTCGAAGACCCCGACATGCACAGCGCGCTGGCCATGGTGCATCAGCGCTTCAGCACCAACACCTTCCCCACCTGGGAGCTGGCGCAGCCCTTCCGCTTGCTCGCGCACAACGGCGAGATCAACACCGTGCGCGGCAACGCCGCTTGGATGAGCGCGCGCGAGCAGCTGTTCAAGGGTGAGGTGTTCGGTGAAGACATTCGCCACATCCTGCCCACCATCACGCCGGGCGGCAGCGACTCCGCCATGCTCGACAACACCGCCGAGCTACTCCTGCAAGCGGGCCGCTCGCTACCGCACGTGATGATGATGCTGGTGCCCGAGGCCTGGCAAAACGACGAGCTGATGCCCGAGCACAAAAAGGGCTTCTACGAGTATCACTCATGCCTGGTCGAGCCGTGGGACGGCCCGGCGGCGCTCGCCTTCACCGACGGCAAGCGCATCGGCGGCATGCTCGATCGCAACGGTCTGCGCCCCGCGCGCTGGACGGTGACGAAAGACGGCCTGATCGTGCTCGCGTCGGAGACCGGCGTGCTGGAGTTTCCGCCCGAAAGCATCGAGCGCAAGGGCCGGCTCGAGCCAGGCCGCATGTTCCTGGTCGACACCGAGCAGGGTCGCATCGTCGAAGACGAAGAGATCAAGGACGAGATTTGCCGGAAAAAGTCGTACGGCAAGTGGATCCGCGAGAACAAGATCGCGCTCTCGGACATCGAGGTGTCGCCGCCCACCGCCACGGCGCGTGAGCACACCACGCTGCTGCAGCGCCAGAAGGTGTTCGGCTACACGCAAGAGGACACGCGCATCCTGATGGCGCCCATGGCCAGCGCTGGCGACGAGCCGCGCGGCTCGATGGGCACCGACACGCCGCTGGCGGTGCTGTCCGATCGCCCGCAGCTGGTGTTCGCGTACTTCAAGCAGCACTTCGCCCAGGTCACCAACCCCGCGATCGATCCGATCCGCGAGGAGCTGGTGATGAGCCTCAAGTCGTATATCGGCGGCGAGGGCAACATCCTCTTCGAGCTGCCCGATCAGGCGCAGATGCTCGAGCTGCCGCAGCCGATCCTCAGCAATCAGGATCTGGCCAAGCTGCGCGAGACGCCGATTCAGCAGGTGCGCACACCTCCGACCCTGCCCATGCTGTACCCGGTCGCCGAGGGCGGCGAAGGCATGAAGTCGGCGCTCGACGAGCTGTGCCGCCAGGCGTCACTGGCGGTGCTCGACGGTCACGCGCTGCTCATCCTCAGCGACCGCGGCTCGAGCGAGCACATGGCTCCGGTGCCGAGCCTGCTGGCGACCGGCGCCGTGCACAATCACCTGATGCGCAACGGCACGCGCATGAAGGTGGGCATCATCATCGAGACCGGTGAGGCGCGCGAGGTGCACCACTTCTGTCTGCTGTTCGGCTACGGCGCGGGCGCGGTCAATCCGTACCTGGCGTTCGAGACGATTCACCAGCTGGCGCAGAATGGCGCGCCGGGCCTGAAGGACCCCGAGCTGGCGCGTCAAAAGTACATCAAGGCCATCAACAAGGGCCTGCTCAAGGTGATGAGCAAGATGGGCATCAGCACCCTGCAGAGCTACCAGGGCGCCCAGATCTTCGAAGCCATCGGCCTGTCGCCAGATCTGATCGACCGCTACTTCACCAACACCTCGAGCCGCATCTCGGGCATCGATCTGGACGTGATCGCCGAAGAGTCGCGGATGCGCCACGAGCTGGCGTACCCCAAGACCACCGAGCCCACCCCCTACCTCGACCTGGGCGGCCAGTATCACTTCCGGGCCCAGGGCGAGCGTCACCTGTGGGATCCGGGCACGGTCTCCAAGCTGCAGCACGCGGTGCGGATGGAGGACGTGAAGAGCTACAAGGAGTACTCCAAGCTCATCAACGAGCAGCCGGGCGGCCCGATCACGCTGCGCGGCCTGTGGGAGATGCTCCCGAGCGGCAGCCCGATCCCGCTCGACGACGTCGAGCCCGCCACCGAGATCGTCAAGCGCTTCGCCACCGGCGCCATGAGCTTCGGCTCGATCAGCTCCGAGGCTCACGAAAACCTGGCCATCGCGATGAATCGCATCGGTGGCCGCAGCAACACCGGCGAAGGCGGGGAGCGCGACGAGCGCTACGTCCCCGACGCCAACGGCGATCTGCGGCGCAGCGCGATCAAGCAGGTGGCGTCGGGCCGCTTCGGCGTGACGACCTACTACCTGGTCAACGCCGACGAGCTGCAAATCAAGGTCTCGCAGGGCGCCAAGCCCGGCGAGGGCGGCGAGCTGCCTGGGCACAA
>DATDEV010000265.1:0-6329 GCA_036522995.1 Polyangiaceae bacterium | reverse complement strand
GGGGCCCCGCTACTTCGAGCTCTCGGCGCTCGACGCGACTGGTCGCGCCGCCGGCCCGCACGCGCGCTTACTCTACGGACGCGCTGACGGCGGCGCGCCCGAGATTGTCGCGCACGCCGGCGGTGTGGCCGCGTTGACGCTGGCTCCGGTTTGCATCGGCGACGCCGAGTGTAAGCCCAGCTTGCCGGTGCCGACGTTCGTGGCGCTGGACGCCGCGCTACGGGTGAAGGCGTCGCAGCCGCTGGTGCTGCAGGCGCTGGGCGGGCGAGCCGCCGATCTTGGCTGGGGGCTCACCTGCGGCAGCGCCGGCTGTTTCGCGCTCGCCGCGCCGAGTCGCAGCCCAGCGGCGCTGTTCTCGGTGCCGCTGCCGAGCTTCGCCGCCCACTACCGCGCGGCAGCCGAGGACGCTTCGCAGCCCGGCAAGCCGCGTGTGGTATCGAGCGACGTGGTAGCCCGCGCCGAGGGCTCGCTCGCACAATTGGCCGTGTCCGACGCCGGGGGCCGCGCTCTGGTGGGCTACGTCACCGACTTCGATCCGACGACGCCCTGGCAAAAGCTGACCAAGCCCGCCGAGGACGGCCGGTTCGAACCGCTACGCGCGCGCGTGGCGGTGCGCCCCTGGGGCGGCTCGGCCGGCGCCCCGCTCGCGGAAGAGCAGCTCGTATCACTGCGGGCGCACTCGCTGGCGGGCCTGTGTTTGCTGGCTGGCCCGAACGGTCCCAAAGAGCAGGTGGCGCTCTGGGCAGGCCTCGACCGGGGCGAGCCGCAGGTCTTCATCACGCTCTTGGGTGAGGGCGGCAAGCGTCTGCAGCAGCGCATGCTCACGCGCAAGCCTGGCGACGTCAGCGACATCGCAGGGATGTCGATCGACGGTGGCTACTTGGCGGCCTGGGTCGATCAACGCAGCGGTGACGCCGAAGTGTACGCGGCGCGCCTCGGCCGTTCGCTGGACAAGGCCGGCCCCGAGCAGCGCATCACCAGCGCCGACGGTGCCGCGGCCGAGCTTGCCCTGACGCGCATCGCGGGCAAGCCGTTCGCGGTCTGGTCCGACGCTCGCAACGCCGACGAGCCGGGCTGGGCCGACATCTATGGTGCCTTCGTGGCGGCGGCCGACGGCGCGCGCGTCGGCAGCGAGCATCGTTTGACCAGCACACGCCAGCACTCGTTCGCGCCGCACGTGAGCGAGCTCGGCGGCGCGTCGCTGCTGGCGTGGCTCGAGGAGGGCTCGCCACCCAGTCTGCGCATCGCGCCGCTTTCGGAAACGGGCGAGGTGGGAGGTAGCGTGCAGGTCATTCCGCTCGAAATGGGCGCGCCCCGCGCGCTCGGCTTCGAATGCGGCGCCGCAGCGTGTCGCGTGGCGGTTACCGTGGAGTCTGAAGGCGCAGGTGAGCTCTACGGTTTCGAATGGAAGCCAGGCGCCGGTGTGCCGACCGCGAAGCGGCTGAGCGGGCTCGGCTCGCCTGCGGCTGCGGGCGTCGCCCCGCTCGTGCGCGGTGAGGTCGTGTACGTGGCGGACCTACGCGACGGTCGCGGCCTCGTACGTCGCCTCGGCGTCGAATGGTAACTTCTTCCAAACGCTCACCCCGCACCTGAAGTGTCGCGCGCTAGGACCTCGGAATTCTACTACTGCGCTCGTCGCTACGTACGCATGCGCGCCTAGCTCGCGGGCCGGCCTCGACATGACCTCTTAACAACCACGCCATCTTCCGGCTATCGGAGTCAGGTACTCTGCTAGCGCGACGGTGACATGGATCCAGGGAACCTAGCCGGCAAGTATCGGCTACTCGCGACGCTCGGGCACGGCGGCATGGCCGACGTATACCTGGCCTCCGCGCAGGGGCCAGCCGGCTTCAACAAGCTGCTGGTGGTGAAGGAGCTGCGCCCGGCGTTGGCTCAGGATCCCGATTTCTTGGCGATGTTCCTGGACGAAGCCAGGCTCGCTGCTCGGCTCAGTCACGCCAACGTGGTGCACACCTACGAAATCTTCGGCCATCAGGCTCGCTACTTCATTGCCATGGAGTACCTCGATGGCCAGCCGCTCAATCGCATCCTGGCAGAGCTCGCCAAACGCGATGGCTTGCCGCGTGCGCTGGGGCTGCGCATCGTGTGCGAAGCGCTGAGCGGGCTGCACTACGCGCACGAGCTACGTGACTACTCGGGGGCGCCGCTCGAGGTAGTACATCGCGACGTCACGCCGCACAACGTGCTGGTGACCTACGAGGGGCAAGTCAAGCTAGTCGACTTCGGTATCGCCAAGGCCCTCGACTCTTCCACCGAGACGCGCATCGGCATGCTGAAGGGCAAGGTCGGTTACATGGCGCCCGAGCAGGCGCGCGGCGAGGCGGTCGATCGCCGCAGCGACATCTACGGCGTGGGAGTGCTGCTGTGGGAGCTGCTGGCGCGCCGCCGCATGTGGCGCGGAGCCATCGACGTGCTGATTCTCAGCCGTCTGGCGGCCGGCGACGTGCCCTCGCTCGCGGCCGTCACCAGCGACGTGCCGGACGAGCTGCTCCGGATCGTCGCGCGCGCGACCGCCGCCAGCCCCAGCGCGCGTTACTACAGCGCCGCCGAGCTTCGGGACGAGCTCGAAACTTACCTGCGCGGAGCCGGCGATGCGAGCGACCTGCGCAGCGTGGCCAGCCTGATGGCCGCGACTTTCGCGGACGAACGCGAGCGCATGCGCGCGCTGATTCAGCTGCAGCTCTTGGACACGACGCGCCTGCCTGCCGAGCTCGAGCACACGTCTACCAGCCGCTCCGGCTCGCTCGACCCGCGCCTGGATAGTCTGCGCGTGATGGCGGTGACGCCCCCGCCGCCGCTACCGACACCGCTGCTGCCGCGCGCGCTGAGCGGCGGCTCGGCTGCACCGGAGGTCGAGACCGCGGTCTTTCCGCAAGCGCGCCGCACGCGGCGGGTGCGTGTGCCCTGGGTCCTCGGCGCGTCGCTGTTCGGTGGTCTCGCGGCGCTGTCGCTCCTGGGCTGGCGCGCCCGCGAGTCGCTCGCCCCAACCAAGCCCCCGGCTGAGTCGCCACCAGCGCTGGCGGCTGCTCTCCGGCTTTCGGCCGCCTCACGAGCCTCGGCCTGTGGCGCGGCGCACAAGCCGCGGCTCGAGATCTCGGGTGACGTGGAGCGCGACGCGACGTTGAGCTGCGAGAACGAGTACCTGCTCAAATTCACGACCTACGTGAAGCCCGGCACCACGCTGACCATCCAGCCGGGGACGCGGATCGTCGGCGATCGCGCCACGCGCGGCGCATTGGTGGTGCAGCCGGGCGGCAGGCTCGTCGCGCGCGGCACGCCCCAAGCGCCGATCGTCTTCACCAGCGAGCGGGGGCCCGGGCAGGCGCGCTCGGGAGACTGGGGCGGGCTGCTGCTACTCGGTAGAGCGCCCACCAATCTGCGCGACCAAGCGGGCGCTGCGCAGCGGGGGAAGGTCGAAGGCGTTCCAGCCGGTGTCGAGTACGGCGGCGACCTGCCTGACGACGACAGTGGTGTGCTCAGCTACGTGCGCATCGAGTACAGCGGCATCGAGATCGCCCCCGGCAACGAGATCAACGGCCTGACCTTGGCCGGTGTCGGTCGCGGCACCGTGATCGATCACGTGCAGGTGCGGCACACCGCCGACGATTGCTTCGAGTTCTTCGGTGGCACCGTGAGCGCGCGTTACCTGATCTGTCAGGACGCCGGCGACGACGGCTTCGACTGGGATCTCGGCTACACTGGCAAGTTGCAGTTCCTGCTGCTCGAGGCAGGGCCCGCGCCAGATAGCGACAGCAACGGCTTGGAGGGGGACAATGACCCCAACGGCAGCCAGAGCTCACCCATCAGCAGCCCCACCATCTTCAATGCCACGCTGTGCGGCCGCGCTCTCGCGTCGAAGCGCGAGCACTACGGCGCGCTCTTACGCCGGGGCACGCGCGGCTCGATCGCCAACGCCGTGTTCATGGGTTTTGGAGCCGGCCTCGACGTGCGCGATCAGCGCACCGACGTCGAGCTCGGTTCGAGTGCCTTTTTCGGCAACCTGAGCGAGAACCTGGCGTACGCCGAGCAGGCCGGCGGGCTGGGGTCGCTCGAGGACGACGATGCGGGCTTCGACGAGCGCCGCTTCTTGCTCACCAGCGAGCGAAGCAACTCGCAGCGCGACCCGAGCATCAGTGGCTGTGAGGCGACGTCGCGTGGCCCGTTCGGCCCGCTGCAGCCGCTCACCGAGGGCGCCGCCCGTCCGCCCGGCGACGGCTTTTTCGACACCAGCGCCCAGTACATGGGGGCGCTGCGCGATCGGCAAGACCGCTGGGCACAGGCTGATTGGGTGCGCTGGGACTAGGCTAGTCGTCGAGCTCGCTGGCGGCGAAATCCAGGTGTAATCGGTTGCCGTCCGGATCGTGCAGATTGATCACGATCGTGCCCGTGCCGGCTTGTCGGCTCTGCCGATAAGGGACGCCGTCGCGCTCGAGGCGCTCCAAAAGCTCGGCCAGGTTGCTGGCGGCAAACGCGAAATGCTCGAGCCGGAGACTGCCCTCGGGCTCGGGCGTTTGCTCCACACCCACCACGTGCAAAACAGCTCGCTCTCCCGCGTACAGCCAGGCGCCCGGGAACCCGAGCGGCGGCCGATCGCCTCGCTTCAGGCCCACGACCTGCTCGTAAAAGCGCACCAGCCGCTCGAGCTCGGCGGTGCGTACGTTCACGTGGTCGAGCCAGCGGATCATCGTGTCAGCGAGTAGCTCGGTCGGGCGCGGCGCTCAAAAGCCTGGTGAGCTGGAGCCCGTGGCTGCCGACGCCTCGGCCTCTTTGGAGGTGCTCTCGGTAGCGGGGGGGCGAGTGGTAGCAGACTTCTTCTCGCTCGGCGCGTCGTCCTCGAGCTTGACGTCGTACGGATTGGGCTCCGAGCTCGGATTGCGTCCAACTTCCGGCGCCTGAGCCACGCTCGGCGCCGCGGTCGGTCGCGGCGTCCAGCGCACGGCTCTGGCCTTCTTGCTGGGCGGTTTGGCCGAAGCCGCGGGCGCAGCTGGCGACGGCTCGAGCAGCGTGCTCGACGGCGCTTCGGGCGGCGTGATCGCGGGCGTCGGCGGCGTCGCAGGCGCGACGGCGGCTGGCGCCATGACCGCCTGGAGCGGGCGCGCGGCCCCGGTCGGCGCTGGCGCGCTGCGCTGCGAAAGCCAGAAGGTGAGTAGCGATGCTGCCGCGGCGGAGGCCAGCGACGAGGCGACCACCAGACGCTTGGCAGCGCGCCGCAAGGCTTGCAGCTGGCCGGCAGCGACCAGTGCCAGGTCACCCGCGGCGGGCGGCGCATACGACCCTGCGCGCTGCGGCTGCGCGTCCGAGGTCGTCGGCGCGAGCGATTCCGGGGGCGCGGGTGCCGGTGTCGGCACGCGCACCGAATCGGCCTGGTCCAGCTCGAAGCTGATGGTCGCGGCTGGACGCTCGTACACGGCCAGCACGGGGGGCTCGTCGCTCGGGAGCGGCGGCACGCTGGCGGCTCTTGGCAGCGGCGTGAGCTTGAGCTGCGCGGGATTCGAAGGTCGCGGCGGAGGCTTCTGCGTCGGGATGCCGAAGGGCAGCGTGCTCCTGCGGCTCAGACCCTGGGGAACCGGCGTCGCGCGGGCCGGCTTGGGTGGCGGCTTGCGCGGCGAGGAGGCTGGCATCGGCGGCGCGGCGAGCTCGGCTGCAGCGGTAGTGACGGCGCTGAGCACGCGCGTCAGCGGAAGCCGCGCGGCGAGCTTGAGCTGCGGCACGTGGTCGATCGACGCCCACTCCTGCATGCCCTGTCGCCACACCAGAGATCGCTCCGAGAGCTTGCCGGCTCGGATCGCGTCGACCACTTCGGCCATGCTCATCGGCAGCACCACCGACTCGTTGGTGTTTACCAGCCACTCGCCGGGTGTGGTCGAGACGGAGATCGTCACCGCATCGTCGGCTTCCGCTGACTTGTCAGCATACCGGGGCAGCGCGTCCCGGTGCTTGCCTGCGCCATGCGAGTCGTCAGCCATCGCCCTGTCCACCAATCATACTGGCTTTTGTCGCCCCGGTAAGCTGGCCGAATCGCCAGTGGTCGCCCGGCACTATCCAATCCGTCCTTGGCAAGAGCAGATCGCGATCGGCGAGAGTAGGGCCAAGGCCAACGAGCCATCAGCGGATCGAGAGTGGCAACCTGGATTTTTGAATTCAGGGCAGATCGATGTCTTGATTGATGAAGTCGAAGGTCGGCAGGAGTTGGCCGTTGTAGCCAGCATCCTTGCTCTGCGAGGGACCGAACTGGACCGCGAACTCCTTGTCGCCATCGTCGACGCCGTCAGGCACCCCCGTGATGGTCACCTCCTGGAATACGCTGA
>DATDEV010000264.1:0-6017 GCA_036522995.1 Polyangiaceae bacterium | reverse complement strand
CTCCCGATCTCCCTGTGAATCTAGCAGGTTCCTCGCCGCCACAGCTCAGGCCGGAAGCAGCCCCAGGCGTGCGTCCCGGCGTGGCCTGGGGCCGCCACGGGAGTTTCTGCGAGGTGAGCTGCAGCGTGGCAGCCCCCTGTGAGGAGGCGGATTAGGCGGGGGAAGTCGTGCCGCTGGCGGCCGTGCCCATTTTGATCAGGCAGTCGTAGGCGGCGTACTTGTAGGAGTCGGCGAGCGTCGGGTAGTTGAAGACCATGTCGATGAAGAGGTCGACGGTGCCGCCGAGGTAGATGGCGGTCTGGCCGATGTGCACCAGCTCGCTGGCGCGCTCACCGATGACGTGGACGCCGATCACCTTGCGCGTTTCGCGCGCGACGATGAGCTTGGTGATACCCTCGAGGTCGCCGGTGATCCTGCCGCGCGGGTTGTCGGCGTAGAGGGCGCGACCCGCGACGTAGTCGATACCCTTCTCCTTACAGCTCTCTTCCGTCTCCCCGAAAGCGCTGCACTCGGGGATCGTATAGATGCCGTAGGGCATGATCTCGGCGACTCCCTTGCGGTAGGAGAAGCCGAACGCGTTGCAAACCGCCACGCGCCCCTGATCCATGGATACCGAGGCCAACGCCGGGAAGCCGATCACGTCACCGGCGGCGATGATGTGCGGCACACTGGTGCGGAACTTGTCGTCTACCTTCAAGAAGCCGCGCGAGTCGGGCTGAATCCCAACCGAGTCCAGGCCCAGGCCCTGCGTACAGCCGCCGCGACCGGCGGCGAACAGCAGCTGCTCGGTGACGAGCTTGGTGCCGTCGGCCAGCGTCGTTTCGACTCCTCCGACGCAGCGCTTGACCGTAGTCCATTTCTGACCCTGAACCAGTTTCACCCCGGAGGCGATCATGGCCGCCTTGAGTCGCTGCACGATTTCGAGATCCAAGAAGGGTAGGATTTCGTCGCGCGCGTCCACCAGCGTGACGGCGACGCCCAGCGCGGCGAACATGGTGGCGTACTCGCAACCGATCACGCCGGCGCCCAGGATGGCCAGCGAGGTGGGCAGCGTGGTGATGTTGAGCACCTCGTCGCTGTCGTGGATGAAGTCGTCGGCGAAGTCGATGTCGGCGGGCCGGTGCGGCTTGGAGCCGGTGGCGATCAGGATCACTTCGCCGTGAATGCGGCGTGTGCCCTGAGAGGACGTGACTTGCACCGTGTGCTCATCCACCAGCTGGCCCCGCCCGAACAGGTAGGTGATGTGGTGGCGTTCGAAGTTGCGGCGAAAGGCGCTGGATTCTGCGGCAGCGATCGCGTTCTTGCGCGACATGAGCAGCGGCACCGTGGCGCGCGCGTCCAGCTCGACCGCCACGCCGTACAGCGCGCGGGCGCGATGTCCGGAAAGGTAGAGCGCAGTCTCACGTAAGGTCTTGCTCGGCAGGGTGCCGGTGTGTACGGCCGCGCCGCCGGGCTCCACCTCGCGCTCGATGATGGCTACGCGCTTCTTGAAGTACGCAGCTTGGGCGGCGGCCTTCTCCCCGGCGGGTCCAGCGCCAATCACGACCAAATCGAAGCGCTCGTCGGTGCTCTGAGGTGACACGATCCGCGAGCATACTCCGGCTGCCAGTGACTGTGCCCGTCAAACTTGTGGACCACGCCCGGGCGCGGGTAATAGGTTCGAGTGGTGGCTATGCGCAACGTGCCAATTCCGGTCCTGATGACGGAGGAGCTGTTCCGCATCGGCGACAAGGCGGTGTCGCTCTACACGCTGGCCAGCATGCTGCTCACGTTCGCGGCCATGCTGCTGCTGTCCTGGCTGGTGCGGTTCGGGATGCAGCACGCACTCCGGCGAGGCAAGAGCGAGATCGGTAGGGCAACCCGGGGCGCCGCCGATCGCCTGGTCCACTACAGCTTCATTCTCGCCGGTCTGACGCTGGCGATGCACCTGGCGGGCATCAAGCTGGGGGCGGTTTTCGCGGCTGGCGCCGTGTTCGCCGTCGGCTTCGGCTTCGCGATGCAGAACATCGCGCAGAACTTCGTGTCGGGCATCATTCTGCTGGTCGAGCGCACGATCAAGCCGGGCGACGTGCTGGAGATCAGCGGCGGGATCGTCAAGGTGATGAAGATGAGCATCCGCGCCACCATCGTGCGCACGCTCGACGACGAGGACATCATCGTGCCCAACTCGACGCTGGTGCAGTCGAACGTGAAGAACTACACGCTCGAAGACAATCTGTATCGGGTCAAGGTAGTGGTCGGCGTAGCCTACGACTCGGACTTGAGGCAGGTGCGTGACGTGCTGGAGAAGACCACCGCCGACATTCCCTGGCGCGACAAAAGCTACCCGCCGCGCGTGCTGCTGATGAATTTCGGCGCCTCCTCCGTCGACTTCGAAACGTCGGCTTGGATGCACGAGCCGTTCAACTATCGCATCGCGAGCTCCGAGCTGCGCGAGGCCATCTGGTGGGCATTCAAGCGGGCGGGTATCACCATCGCCTTCCCCCAGGTGGATGTGCACTTGCCACAAGCCGTGGCCGCCAGCTTGGGGCTCGCCGGCTCAGGCAATCGCCGCTTTTAGAAAACGCCCGCGCCAGTAGCTGGCCAAAAACACCAGCGCCAGCGTGACATAGCCCAAGGCGACCGTGAGCCAGACGTGGCTCAGGCTGCGGCCCGGCGCCAGTAGCACGAGCAGGCTGGCTGGCAGTTGCACCAGCAGCACCACGCCGGCGTCCAAGATCAACGCGCGCAGCGGCGCCCCGGCGCCCTGCATGCCAGAGGCGAGCACGATGCCGATGCCCAGCGCCGCGTAGCTCGGCGCCACCCACCACAAATAGTCTCGCGCGATGGCCAGCACCTGCGGGTCGTTGTCGAAGAAGCCGACGATCTCGTTCGCGAAGACGCAATAGAGCAGCGACAGCCCTGCCATCATGATCAGGTTGTAAGCGGTGGCCCAGTAACCGCTCTGCTTGGCGCGCTCGACCTGGGCCGCGCCCAGGTTTTGCCCGACGAACGTCTGCACGGCGCTGCCCCAGCCGATGCTCACGAACAGCGCCATGGTCTCGAAGCGAAACACGATGCCCAGCGCCGTGGTCGCGCTTTGGTCGGTGGCGGTGGTGAAAGCGCGCGCGACCAAGGCGTGCGTGAGCAGCATGGCCGACATGCGTACGAGCAGCTCGGCGCTGGAGGGCCAGGCCAAGCGGACGACTTGCTTCAGGCTGGCTGGATCGGGGCTGAAGGAGGTGCCGCCGCGAACGAAGCCCAGGCGCTTGGCGGCGTAGAAGGCGAGCGGCAATAGGATCATCGCTCGTGCCAGCACGGTGGCGACGCCGGCTCCGAACAGCTCGAGCCTGGGCACGCCGAGCCAGCGCGAAAGCTCGCTACCCCAAGCCAAAAATGCCGGAGCTTCACCGGGACCGAATACGAACAGCACTGCGAACAGCAGATTGAGCAGGTTGCCCAGCACGAGCAGCGCGATGGGCGTCTTGCCGCTGCCCACGGCGCGCAGCAGGCTGGCGAAATGCAGCACCAGGAACATGGTGATGCTGCCCCCCATCACCACCATCAGGTAATCGACGCCGCGGGCGGCTACCTGCCCCTTCACGCCGATCACGCCGGACAGCAGCGTGCTGGCGCCCAGCCCGCCCAGCACACCCATCAGCGCGCCGAGCGCGATCACCAGCAGGCCCGATTGCCAGGCGATGCGGCGCGCCGCTGCGCGATCGCCGCGGCCCCAGGCCTGGCTGACGAGGGTGGCGGCCGCCACGCTGATGCCGTAGCTGGTGATGGTGCCGAGCGCAGCGAGCTGGTCGCAGATGCCGATCGCGCCCAGCGCCGGCCCGGATACCTCGGGCGGTAGGCGCGCGATCAGGTAGGCGTCGACCAGGTTGAAGGCCGTCTGTAGCCCCATGCCAAGCGAAAGCGGTACACCGAAGCGCAGCACCTCCAGCGGCAGCACCCCACGCAGGATGCGTTCGGAGCGCGCGTCGACTGGGCCGTCGCTCACGCCGGCGGGGCTCCGGCAAGCTCCACGATCGGTTCGCGATCACGCTCGAAGCAGCCGTCGGGCAGACGTAGGCGCTTGCGCAAGATCGCCGTTCGTTCGACGAAGCCGGCGGTCACGGGATCGTGATAGCCGCTGGGGCGTGGCAGGTCGGGGTCGTCGTGACCGGGGTAGTGGCTGGAGATGCGGCTCATGAACAGCTCGCGCAGGTACTTGCCGACCAGCGAGGCCAGCATCACGAGCGGCGCATGCGCGTCGGCGTCTCGCAGGAAGCGCAGCCGGCCCAGCTTCGGAAACTGGTACGCACTCTCGGCCTGACCTTCGACGATCGTGGCGTGCAGCCAGCCGGCGAGCGGGCCGAAGAACTTGGCATATTCGCCGATGCCCCCGACCTTGCCGCATATCGCCTGCACGGGCGAGCCGGCACGTGCCCGCAGCGCCAGAATCAAGCGTTCCATCGCGTGCAGATCGCTGACGAAGCGATTCAGCCCCTGCGCGCGATTGTCGTTGAGTTGCTTGGTGCAGACGATGCTGCTGCGCACTTCCAAGATGGTCACGCCACGCGCCGACAGCGTCGCCAGGTGCTTGGCGACGCGCGCGCGTTGCGCGTCGCTCGAGCAAAAGCTGTCGTGCTGCTCCGACCAACACTGCTGGCCCGCGCTCTTGGGGCAGGGTTCGCGCAGTTTGGCCGTGCCTTCGAGCGAGAGTCGTTCGAAGAGCTGGCCGGGACTCTGGGCGACGTTGCCGGTCAGCGTTCGGGCCCAAGCTTCGCCGATGCTCACGTCGTGGTGCGACATCAAGCGCTTGGAGTCGTCGAGGTCCTCGCGCATGCGCTTGGGGAGCTTGCGCGACAGGAATAGCTCGCCGGCCTCGTCGGTCTCGGCCAGCACGGCGGTGACGACCATCGGTCCGAGTCGCGAGCCCAGTCCGTTTTCGTCGGCGCCGATGTGAAAGGTCTTACTCATCCGCCCGATACCGGCGGGATGAGGGCGACCACGTCGCCGGAGTGGAGTGGGCTGCCGATTTCGACGAACTCTTCGTTGATCGCGACCCGTACGGCTCCCAGGCGGCCTCGCAGCCCGTCGTGCTTCTGCTCGAGGGTTGCGAGCAGCTCGGCGACAGAGACCGACGAGGCCGACTGCGCGAGATCGATGCGCTCTTCGCTGGTGCCGGCCAGCTCTCGCAAGGCCGCGAAGTAGAGGACGCTGACGACTGGCGCTGGTGCTGGCTCCGGCACCCGCGGAAGCTACCACTTACGCTGCGGTGAGTCTGCTGGGCCCGAGGTTGCCCGAGTGTGATAGGTTGGCGGGTCAAAGGAGCACCCGAATGGCGGAGGAAAAACCGCGGCTCGGCCGCGACGTGTACGTGGCACTGGCGGCTGTGGCGTGGGCGGACGGCAACCTCGACCAGGAAGAGGCAGACGCCATCGTGCGCACCGCCCTGGAGGAGGGGCTCGATATCACCGAGATCGCCGAGATCGAGGCCGCCACCAAGCAGCCGATCGACCTTGGCGTCATCGACCGCAAGAACCTGTCCAAGGAGGACCGCTTGTTCGTCTACGCGGTGGCCTGCTGGCTCACGCGCCTCGACGGCGTGGTCACGGAGGCCGAGAGCGCCGCGCTCGCTCGCCTGGGAGAGGCGCTCAAGATCCCCGACCGCCCGCGCGCCGTGGTCGACGGCATCGCCCAGGACATCGCCAATCGGGGCGACGACCGACCGGATCGCTACGATCTGATCGGCCTACGGCGCGCGATCGGCGATCGGCTCAAATCCGCTCAGAGCAAACCCGAGGGCGAATAGGCTCAAGTGGAGCGTGGGCTGCCCAGCCGCAGCCCCCCGCAGCCCGCTTGCAGAAGCTGTTGTGCCGTGACCAGCCGTGACCAGGTGACCCTGGTCGTGGTCGGTCGCCGGCTGCGCCGAGCTCGTGGCCGCGACCGGGACCGTGATCGCGGCGGTGGCCGTGGTCGTGTCGCCGGCTGCGCCGAGCTTGTGGCGGTGGCCGTGGTCGTGTCGCCGGCTGCGCCGAGCTTGTGGC
>DATDEV010000263.1:0-6590 GCA_036522995.1 Polyangiaceae bacterium | reverse complement strand
GACCGGCGGCACCCCGCCCGCGGGCATGGCCGGCTCGGGGGGTAGCGCTGGCTCGGCCCAGACGGCGGCGGGCAGTGGTGGTCAACCGATCGGTGGTCAGCCCCCGGCCACGGGTGGCGGCGGTGGCATGGCCTCGGGGGGGTCTGCCGGTACGGCACCTACGGGCGGCACGCCGGGCACGGGCGGCGCTGGCGGCACCACGAGCGGAGGCAGCGCTGGTAGTGGGGGCACTGGCGGCGGTGGCTTCTGGGGCCCCAATGGCCCGAAGAAGCAGTGGACGTGTCCGGCTGGCCCCTTCGGCCAGCAGCAGCGCAGTAACCAACAGACGGTGTGCCAGGGCTTCGCGTTCCACCACGCTTACAGTGAAGGCCCGACCTGGATTGCGAGCCAGAACGCGTTCTTCTTCTCGAACTTCATTCAGGGGGGCAATAGCGGCGGCGACATCATCAAGTACACGCCGGGTGGCTCCTGCGAGATCTGGCTCGAGGGCGTCGGCTGCAACGGCCTGGGGGTGAGCCCTTCGGGCAACCTGCTGGGCGCCTGCCACGGTCAAGAAGCCGTCATGGAGTACGACCTCACGACCAAGGTGGGACGCAAGATAGCGACGATGGCGGGTGGCAAGAACTTGAACTCTCCGAACGACCTCGTCGCGCACAGCAACGGCACCATCTTCTTTTCCAACACCGACTACGAAGAGAAGGACGACGTGCAGAATCCCCTCGACTTTGCTCTCGTGCGCATCGACCCGATGGGTGTGACCTCCGTGGTCGAAATGGGTGGGCTCAACGGCCTCGCGCTCTCGCCCGACGAGAAAAAGCTCCACGTGGTCGGCATGGGCGTCTGGGATCTCGACGATAATGGCGTGCCGATGCAGAAGAACGGCGGAGCACCGGGCGGGGACGGCATCGCCATGGATTGCGCCGGCAACGTAACTGAAGATCGCACCAACTCGGCTTATGGCGGGCCGGACGGCAAGACCCTGATCGTCGTCCAGGGGACGACGGTCCGCACCTGGTCTGTGACGATTCCCGGTTTGCCCTAAAGTCGTTGCTCGGACCGGGCGGCGTCACTCGACGTAGAGCGTCCTGTCGTCCGTCGATCGAGATGTCCGTTCCAGGCCTGCCGTAGCTCAGGGTGGCGGCGGACTAACTCGCCACACGAAGCGCTTGAACGAACGGGCCGCTTCGGCCAGAGTCCCGCCATGTCAAGGTGGAGCAGGCGCTCATCGGGGGCGCTATTGGCGCTCCTGCTGTCCGTGTCGGGTCGGGTGGAGGCTTCGCAAGACGCGGCCAAGCGCTACTTTCAGAACGGCGTCGAGCTGATCACCGCCGCGCAGCCGAACTACCAGGACGCCTACTACCAGTTTCAGTTGGCCTACCAGGAGAGCTCCAAGAGCTGGAAGGTGCTGGGCAACCTGGGTCTGTGCGCGCTCAAGCTCGAGCGCGACCAAGAGGCGGTGACCTACTACGAGCAGTACCTGAAAAAGGGTGGCTCCGAGATCGCTCCTGAAGAGCGCGCTGCGATCGAGCAAGACCTGCTGCTGCTCAAGGGGAACCTGGCGACGGTGCGCATCACGTCCGCGGTGCAGGACCTGAAAGTGGTCGACCGCCGCGCGGGCAGTCAGGCGCCGGCTCAGTCGTATGCCCTCGAAGGCGGCGAGCTCGAGCTCAAGCTGCGCGCAGGCAACCACAACCTATCAGCCACCAGCGGCAACAAGCGCTTGAACTGGGACGTCGTGCTCGAGCCCAAGTCGGTGGCCACGCACGAGTTCGACTTCGATGAGCCGCCACCGCCGCCCGCGCCGGTTGCCGTCGCGGCTGCACCTGCGACGCCCCCTCCGCCGGCTTCAGACAAGGCGCAGAGTCGAGGCGCTGACCTGCGCATCCCGGCTTACATCTCGCTCGGGCTCGGCGCGGTGGGCGTCGGCCTCGGCGGCTTCTTCGCTTGGCAGAGCCAGGACTACAACAGTCAGGCTGACGACGTCTTCGCTTGCGATGACGCGAAAACCTGCACTCCGGAAGAGGAGATTCAGGTTCGCCAGCTCGAGGCTGATCGAGACGCGGCGACTACGCGGGCGATAGTTGCCTTCAGTGCGGGTGGCGTCGCCGTCGTGGCCGGCATCGTGCTCTTGGCGGTTTCAAGCTCTCCGCCTAGCACTGCCACCCGCTCCGTGACCCCGTTCGTGGGCCTGCGCGAGGTTGGCGTGAGTGGTCGATTTTGAGCGCTGGCCTTGCCTGATCGTCGAGCGGAACGCTGCGCGCCAGGGAGTGTGTTAGGCATGACAGATCGCCCCCCGCGGCGACTGGAGGCATCGAGCATGGCAGCACGGAAGGCAACAGGCGCACGCGCGAAGAAGGAGGCGCCTGCCAAGAAGAAGGCGCCGGCGAAGAAGAAGGCGCCCGCCAAGAAGAAGGCGCCCGCACCTGCCAAGAAGAAGGCGCTTGCGCTCGCGCCTGTGCCCGCCAAAGCGAAGCCCGCCGCGCCGACGGTCGCGCGGCAAGCCCGTCAGATGCTCGCTCAGAAGCGGGCCATCAGTAGTGCGCTGACTCCTCCCGTCGAGGGCAAGGTCATCGTCGACGCCTACCTGCGCGACATCGATCACCCGTTCAAGGCCGAGATTCAAGCGGTCAGGGAAATCATCCTGGGCGTGAGCGACAAGATCTCGGAGCGCATCAAGTGGAACGCACCGAGCTTCTACTACAAGGAAGATCTGGGCGCGTTTCACTTGCGGGCCAGCGAGTTCGCCCACTTGATCCTGCTGTTTCCCGGCGGCGAGGGCATGCAAGCCGAGGGCAGCTTGCTCGAGGGTCAGCACAAGGATCGGCGCGAGGTGAAGTTTCACAGTTTGGACGACGTGAAGGCGAAGAAGCGTTCGCTCGAAAAGTTGATCAAGAATTGGATCGCCTTGCGCGACGCGTGAACCTCACGATTTCGTCGGGTGCGTGAGAGTCATGCGCGATCTGTTAGGCAGGGTTTGCCTGGTCACCGGCGCGTCGTCGGGTATCGGTCGGGTGACGGCAGAGGCGCTGGCCGCGCGCGGGGCTCGCGTCTGGCTGGCCTGCCGTGACGAGTCGAAAACGCAGCCAGTGCTGCGCGCGATCGCGGCGGCCGGCGGCGATGCGAGCTTCGTCGCGCTCGACCTGGCCGATCTGCATTCGGTCGAAGCCTGCGCCCGCGCAGTGCTGGCGCGCTCCGAGCCGCTGCACGTGCTGATCAACAACGCCGGGCTAGCCGGCAAGCTCGGCCTCACCGTGCAGGGCTTCGAGCTCGCGTTCGGCGTCAACCACCTGGGGCACTTTGCGCTCACGCATTGGCTCTTGCCGCGCTTGCTCGAGCAGGCCGAGGCGCGCGTCGTGAACGTGGCGTCGCTCGCGCATTACAACGTGGACGGCATCGACTTCGAACGGCTGCGGCGCCCTGGCAACTACTTCACGGTGCTGCGCCAGTACGGCGTCTCCAAGCTGGCCAACGTGCTGCATGCCAAGGAGCTGGCGCGCCGCTACGGGGGGCAGGGTTTGCACGCCTACGCGCTACATCCCGGCGTGATCGCCAGCGACATCTGGCGCCAGGTGCCGCAGCCCGTGCGCTGGTGGATGACACGCAGCATGATCTCCAACGAAGCGGGAGCCGAAACCAGCCTGTACTGCGCGACGAGCCCCGAGGTCGCGGACGATAACGGCCTCTATTACGATGAGTGCCGCATCAAGGAGCCGTCGAGCGCTGCTCGGAATGCCGAGCTCGCGCGTGAGCTTTGGCAGCGCAGCGAGCGCTACCTCGACGGCTGAGCCTTCAAGGAAACTGGCAGCTCACCTGGACGCGAAACTCGCGGCTGGGCGAGTCACGCCGAAACGCCACGGTGGTCGAGGCCTTGGGCTCGAGGTCGACGACATGGTGCGGTTGGGGATCGACGTCGGTCCAAAGCTCGCAGCGCACCGATTTTTCGCAGTTGTTCGTGACCGAGGCGAGGTGTCCGTAGCCCACGCCCTGGAAGGGAGCGCTGCTCTTGACGGCCACGCAGCCCGTTGCCTCTGGCGCGCTCGAAGCGTCTAGCGTGACGCCGCCACAGAGCAGCGCGGCGCCGAGGCTGAGTGGCCATTTGCCCATGGCCGAAATCTAAGCCAGCCGGGCGCGCCTGGCCAGTGCTTGCGCCGCCCGAGGGCTCCCGCTATGCCGGCGTGATGCGTAGCCGTCTTGCTGCAGGGTGCATGCTGGTTTGTCTCTCGTCGTGCGGGGCCCCCGAGGTTCCTTTGGCAGCGCCACCGCCGGCCCAGCCAGCCCCCGTAGTCACCGCTTCCGCTGCGGCGCCGCCGCCAGCTCCCGCCCCGGCGCTGACGCCCGAGCAGCAGAAGAAGGCCGACGAGCAGGCGAAGCTCGAGCAGGACTTCGCCAAGCTCGACGTCGACCATCGCGCCGAGCTCGCGCGCATGACCCCGGAGGTCAAGCAGGCCGCAGCCGCCCTCAGCGCCAAGGCCTACCCCAGCCTGCAGGCTGCGATCACGGCTGCGCTCAAGGGTTCCCACCGCAGCGCCAGCGATGCGCAGCGCGATGCTCAACGGCACCCGCTACAGACACTCGAGCTGTTCGGCATCAAGCCGACTCACAGCGTGCTCGAATACGGGCCCGGTGAAGGTTGGTACACGGAGCTGCTCGCGCCGACGCTAGCCAAGAGCGGCAAGCTCTACGTGACAATGACCGATCCCAACGGCCCACGTAGCGAACGACCCACGCTCTACGGCCTGCGCACCAAGTACTTCCTGGAGCGGCTGCCGGAGGCCTACGGCAAGGTGGAGCCAGTCGTGTTCGATCCCAAGGCGCCCAAGCTCGCGCCCGCGCTCGACGGCAAGCTGGACGCGGTGGTGCTGATCCGCGGCATGCACGGCATGTACAACAACAAGCTGCTCGGGCCGTGGTTGACGGAATTTCATCGCGCGCTGAAAGCGAACGGCGTTTTGGGCATCGAGCAACACCGCGCCGCCGCCGACAAGACTGCCGACCAGACCAGCAAGCAGGGCTACCTGCCCGAGGCGTTCGTGATCCAGACGGTCGAGGCGGCGGGCTTCAAGCTTGCGGCCAAGTCGGAGATCAACGCGAACGCCAAGGACACCAAGGACTATCCCGAAGGCGTGTGGTCGCTACCGCCCACGCTGCGTGAAGGCGACAAGCAGCGCGACAAGTACCTGGCGATCGGCGAAAGCGATCGTATGACGCTCAAGTTCGTCAAGGTCGAGCGGGCGAAGAGTCCGTGAGCTGCGCCAAATCGGGGCGCTGCAGCAGCTCCCCCACGCGCTGACGAACGAGCTCGATCTCGCTCTTGCTGAGGCCGATGCGCAGGCGTTCGCCTTGCCAGGACATGGTAGTGTCCCCGGGCGCGCAGTGTGGCTGATGCTCCGTCGTGAGCTGTCGGTCGTGTCGCACGAGCGTGGTTGCACAGGCGAGGCGCGCGTAGTCGGCGTCGGTGAGCTTGGCTAGCCTTTGTATTGGCCGCGGCGGCAGCTTCGGTAGCTGGATGCTGGACCAATCCTGGCGCAGTAGGAGCATGGGGTTCTTGATGCTCAAGAAGGCGATGCTGCTGTCGACGACGTAGGTGCGCAGGCCCCCCGGCGCGCGCTCGAGCATGAACTGCTCGGAGTGAGCGTCGCCGTGGTTGATCAGGTACGTGAGCAGGTTCGCTTTGCCGACCGAGCTGCGGTAGAGCGCGTCCTTGGCGAATAGGCCTGGGTCCCAGATGCCGTCACCGGGGCTCAGCAAGCCGTCTTTGCGCGCGCCGCCCACGCTCTGAACGTCCTCCAACCACAGCGACGCGAAGCCCAGCACGCAGTCGATGCTGTGGAAGGATGGCTTCGCCTTCGGCACGTGCACGCGGTACTTCTCGAGCGCGAAGCAATGAGCGACCGTGGGCGGTGCAACAAGCTCGTCGGGCTCCAGGAACAATCTCTGCACGGCGCAGGCTGCCAATTCCTTGCGCGGCTCGTTGATGACGTCGGCGCCGCTCTGCGGTCGCCATTTGACGCGCAGCACGGTGCCGTGGCGCGGCGCGCGCAGCGTGAGCAGCATGGCCCCCTGCGAGCCGCTGGGCGTGTCGGCCATGCTCAAGATTTCCAGCTCGTCGCCGAGCAGCTTCTCGACCTGTGCTGCTGGCCGGCAGTGCGGGGGGCCTTCGTGCTCGCCGCACAGACGCGTGGGCTTGGTCAATGGCGCCGCCGGCGCGGCGAGCGGCACGTCCTTCGAACAACCAAGCAAGCTGGCCAAGACACCAACTGCCAGCGCTCGCCGGGGCCGGCGAAGCGGGACGCGGAGGGCTGACATCAATCGCCAGCACGCTACCACCGAAGCTCCTGCAGCCGGGGCCCCCCGCTAGCCCTGGAACGAGCAGTGGAGCCGCGCCGCCGCCGCCGGTGAAGTTGCCGGCCCACCCCGAGCCGGGCCCGCCAGGCATTCTTGCCCCGGCTGCTCACGAGCGCCGCCCGGCCGCTCTCTGTTCAAGGTCTTGTCGCCGGGTGCGGTTGTGGCTCAATGCAGTAACCCGTGCTGCGCCGCAAAGCCAAGCCGACGAAGACCAAGCCCCGCGTCCGGGCGCGGCCGGCCCGAGT
>DATDEV010000262.1:0-2735 GCA_036522995.1 Polyangiaceae bacterium | reverse complement strand
AGCGCCGCGGCAGGTGGGCCCCCCACCGGCACGGCCGGCGTCCCGACGAGCGGCGGCCAGCCCGTCGGAGGCAGCAGCGGCGCGGGCAGCAGCAGCACGCCTGCGCAGCCGAGCGGCGAAGCGGCTGATTCGGGAAGTTGCAGCATGCAGCACCGAGCACCCTCCGGCACCGGGCTCGTCGGGCTCGCCCTGGCAGCTCTCGCTGCGGACGTCCGACGCCGCCGAAAGCGCGAGGGCCAAAGCCGCTCATGAAGCTGCTGCGCGCCGCGAGCTTGGCTGCGGCGACCTCGCTCCTGGCTACGCCTGCCTTGGCGCTCGAGCTCAGCGCCGAACCGGCGGCGCCCGTCCCGATCGGTGCGCCCCACACGTTTCGTATCACCGAGGTGAAGGACGCGGAGGGTGCCGTTACCTACCGCTGGACCTTTGGCGACGGCACCGTGGTGGGCCCAGGCGCGGGCGCCGAGGTCGAGCACACGTACCAGGCCGCCGGCCACTACACCGTGATCGTCATCGGCACGGACGCGGCCGGCAATCGCAGCAGCGCTTCGTGGGAGCAAACCGCCAACCCGCCGCTCACCGCTCTCCCGCCCAGCAATTCATCGAGCGTGGTGTTCGATCCGGTGCGACGGCGCATCTGGAGCGTGAATCAGGACAGCCACAGCGTGAGTGTGACGGCGACCGATACGCTGATGCGCGTGCTGGAGGTGCCGGTGGGCACGCAGCCACGCATGCTGGCGCAGGCGCCCGACGGCGCAATCTGGGTGACGAATCAGGGCTCGGACGAGATCGTGGTGCTCGATCCAGACAGCGGTGCCGAGCACGCACGCTTGGCTCTACCCTATGCGTCGCAGCCGCATTCGCTGGCTTTCGGGCCTGGTGGCAAGGCTTACGTGTCCTTGTTTGCCAGCGGTGAGCTGGTCGAGGTCGACGCCGCCTCGCTGGCGATCGGTCGACACCTGGCGCTCGGTCCGACGCCGGCGGGGGTTTCGGTGGCGGCGGACGGGCGCATTTTCGTGACGCGCTTCATCTCCCCCGAGGAGCATGGCGAGGTTTGGGTGGTGGCGCCGGGTTCGTTTTCGCTCGTGCGTACCATCGAGCTGGCGATGGATCCCGGACCGGACAGCGAGTCGGCGGGGCGCGGGGTGCCGAACTTCGTCTCGTCGGTGGTCATCTCCCCCGACGGCACGCAAGCCTGGGTCACGGCCAAGAAGGACGACGTGGTGCGCGGACCGCAGCGCGACGGCTTGTCCATGAACCCCGACAACTTCGTGCGCGCCCTGGTGTGCGTGCTCGATCTGGCCAGCGAGGCCGAGGTCATGAGCAAGCGGATGGACGTGGACAATCGCGCGCTGCCCGCGTCGCTGGCGTTTTCACCTGTCGGTGACATGGCGTACCTGCTGCTGCAGGGCAGCAACTGGGTGGGCATTTTCGACGCCTACGCCGCGCAGAGCGTGAGCGGCATCAAGGACATCGGCAAAGCACCCGACGGCCTGGCCTTCTCGAACGACGGCAAGCTGTTCGTGAATAGCTGGCTCACGCGCGAGCTGTTCGTCTACGACCTCACCGAATCCTTGGCATCGCGAGATCACCAGGCTCCGCCGCCGCTGGCGCAGATCGCCAGCGTGAGCCTTGAACCGCTGTCTGCGCAGCTGCTGCTGGGCAAGCAGGTGTTTTACGACGCCGCCGACAAGCGCATGAGCGAGGTGGGTTACATGAGCTGCGCCACCTGCCACATCTACGGGCTCAGCGACGGGAGAGTTTGGGACTTTACCGATCGGGGTGAGGGACTGCGCAACACCAAGTCGCTGTTGGGTGTCGGTAGCCCCGGTCAGGGCCGCGTGCACTGGAGCGCCAACTTCGACGAGATTCAGGACTTCGAGCGCGATATCCGCGAGAGCTTGGGCGGCACCGGCTTCATGCCAGAAGCCGACTGGCTGGCGCGTATGGGCGATACTTTCGGCATGCCGATGGCGGGCGTAAGCCCCGAGCTCGATGCGCTCGCTGCGTACGTGCTGTCACTCAGTGAAACGCCGCGCAGCCCATTCCGTAACCCGGACGGGAGCTTCACCGAAGCAGCGCTGCGGGGCCGCGTCGTCTTCGAAAGCGCGGGCTGCGCCGTCTGTCACGCCGCACCTACCTTCACCAACAGCGACACGGGAACGCTGTTCGACGTGGGCACACGACTGCCGACCTCGGGGCACCGCTTGGGCGGGGACCTGACCGGCTTCGACACGCCCACCTTGAAGGGCCTGTGGCAGAGCGCGCCGTACCTGCACGACGGGCGTGCCGCGACACTCGAGCAGGTGTTCGAGATCACCGGCGACGCCATGGGCATTACCAGTAGCCTCAGCGCGGAGGAAAAGAGCGACCTCGTCCGCTACCTGCAAGAGCTCGACGACGTCCCCGAAACGGCCCCACGACCCGACCCAGAGCCCCCGCCAGCAGCGCCGATGTCTGCAGAGCCTCGCTCCGCGTGCACGCTGGCGACCGGGGGAGCGACCGGCAGTGAACCGTTCGCTCTAGCGGCGCTGGCAAGCCTGCTCGCGCTAGTCCTGTTGCGTCGCAACTAGAATCGGGCATCAGCGCCCAGCAGCTGCTGCCGCGACGCCCGACTCACATCAGGCCTTTAGGGGCGAACCTGGTCTGGTGGCGAGCTCCACATGGCCCCGCCTAGCTGGCTCGCCTGTCGCACGGGCTTGCCGTCGGAGTAAATGACCATGCGGCGTTACCTGCGC
>DATDEV010000261.1:0-4106 GCA_036522995.1 Polyangiaceae bacterium | reverse complement strand
GAAGAAGGTTGGGTTTGCGACGAGGTCGGCAAAGCCTGTCGCAAGACGGTGTGCAACGACGGCACGAAGGAAGGCGACGAGCCTTGCGACGACGGTAACCAAATCGTCGGCGACGGTTGCACGCCGCTGTGTCAAGTCGAGCCAAGCTGTCCTCCGAGCGGCGGCGCCTGCGCCAGCGGCTGCGGTGACGGCCTGATCCTGCCGACCGACGCCGAAGAGTGCGACGACGGCAACAGCATCGACGGCGATGGCTGCAGCGCCACCTGCAAGGTGGAGCAAGGCTACGTCTGCACGCTGGTTCAGGGTCAGCTGCCCGCGACGCTGGAGCTGCCGTTCGTGTTCCGCGACTTCATCTCGCTGCCCACCGCGGCAACCACCAAGACGCGTCACCCCGATTTCAACGACGGCTGTCGCGGCAAGCTGGTCGAAGGCGTGGTCGAGTCGGTGCTCGATGGCCAGGGCAAGCCGGTCAACAGCAACAAGTGCGACCTGCCCGCCGCCTGCAGCATCGACGTCGACTACACGGCCTCGCACGACTACTGCCAGCGGCGCGCCAGCTGCGACGGCGCCGAGCCGCCCGATTGGAACCTCGGCTGCGTGGGCCTGACACACGCCAACCATCCGATCGCGGGGCATCCGGGCGACCCGTTCAACTACTGGTACCGCGACACACCCGGGGTGAACATCACCAAGGTGCAGACCGTCGCCCTGCAGAAGAACGCACAGAACGTGTACACCTACGCGCCCAACGCTGGCCTGTTCCCGTTCGACAACGCGGGCTGGGAAGCCTCGGGCGACGACCTCGAGTTCAACATGGACGTGGCGGTGGGCACCCCGCCGCTGCCGCAGCACAACTACGGTTTCACCACCGAGGTGCGTTACTATTTCCAGTTCAAGGGCGGCGAAGTGCTCTGGTTCTCGGGTGATGACGACGTGTGGGTGTTCGTCAACGGTCACCTCGCGCTCGACCTCGGTGGCAAGCACGGTCGCTTCGACGCGACCTTGGTGCTCAACGCCGATGGCACCGCGACCTGCGCCAACTGCACCACGGTAAACCCTGCCGGAACCAGCTTCCCGGTGGGCATCACGGTGGGCAACGTTTACGAGATTGCGCTGTTTCACGCCGAGCGTCAGACCGCGGCCAGCAACTTCACGCTTTCACTCACCGGCTTCGTCAAGCAAAAGAGCGATTGCAAGAGCGTGTGCGGCGACGGCGTCGTTACCCCGGACGAAGAGTGCGACGCCGGGGACGCCAATGGCCCGGAGGCGTACAACGGCTGCACCACCAAGTGTGAGCGTGGCGCCTATTGCGGCGACGGGCACCCGGACCTTGCGGACGAGGATTGCGACGACGGCGTCAACATCAGCGAGTATCTGGGCTGTGCTCCCGGCTGTAAGAACGGACCGTCGTGCGGCGACGGTTTCGTGCAGTCACAGTTCGACGAGGAGTGCGACGACGGCGTGCTGGCGGGCGAGTACGGCGGCTGCGACGCCGGTTGCGTGCTGGGCCCCCGCTGTGGTGATGGGACGATTCAGAAAGCGGCGGGCGAAAGCTGTGATGACGGCAATCGCACTAACCGCGACGGGTGTAGCGCCAACTGCAAGGTCGAGGCGCCTAGGTGACGGTTCTCGGCCATCACGTCGATGTTGGGCCGGGAAGAGTGTCGGGGCGATTCGATGCGAAAGCTCATGAGCGTCTCCGTGCATCAGCGCACCGCCGCCGCGGGATTTTGTCCGCGGCGACGGCACCGACAACGGCCAACGGTGGTGCAGTTGCATGACCGAGTAGCGGTCAGCCCGTGACCGTCAAGAGAACGCGCCTGCGATTCATCGCGCTGACGCGATGCCGACGACTAACGCAGCAGCAGGCGATCGAGCGCGGCGTAGCTTTCCGCCATGCCCTGCTCCATGCCGGAGCTCAGCATGCCGTCGCGCTCTTCAGTGGTGTGGAAGAGCGAAACATTGACTAGCCGCGTGCGGCCATCGCCCAGATCCTCGAGGGTGACGGTTTCGACGATGACATGCCCCGGCATGCCATCCCACTCGAAGGTCTGCACCACGCGCTCGGGAGGCTTGACCTCGCGGTAGCGTCCCTCGAAGCCCTGTGCGCCCTCCGGCGCGTGCTCGACGAAGCGCCAATGACCGCCCCGCTCGACTTCCATGCGCTCGATGACGAGCTGGTTCCCGCGGCCCCACCATTGCGCCACCAGCTGCGGGTTGGTGAGCGCTTGCCACACGCGTTCGCGCGGTGCGTTGAAGATGCGTTCGACGCGAATCTGGCGATCGGACGGGGTGGACAAGAGATGCTCGTAGCGTTTGGCGGCAGAGGTCATGGTGTTCCTTTCGTGTGCTGTAGAAACGCCTCGAGGTGGTCGTAACGCTCCTCGAGAAGATTTCGGTAACTCGTCATCCACTTCGTGACGTCTTCGAGTCGACGGGGGCCGAGCTTGCAGTGCCGGACGCGGCCCACCTTCTTGGTCGCGACGAGCCCGGCCTCCTCCAGGATTTGCACGTGCTTCTTGAGGCCGGTGAGCGTCATTTCGAAGCCGCTGGACAGCTCGCCCAGTGAAGCCTCCGACCGACCCAGGCGCAGCAGAATGGCGCGGCGGGTGGGATCGGCGAGCGCCGTGAAGGAGCGATCCAGGGCAGGCTGATGCTGAACCATGTGGTTCAGTGTTTAGCTCCGACCGAGCGGATCGTCAAGCGTCGCGCCGCCTGGCTTGCCGCAGCGCTGCCGACGGCGCTATGCAGGGCCAGCACCCGTGCTGGCCCGTATCGTCGCTGTTTCGTGGGGGCTCGGGCTCGTCGCCCTGGCGGCGCTGCCGATGTTTCGCGCCCCGACTGACGATGGCTTTCCCTTCTCGACGTATCCGATGTTCGCGCGCCCACGCGAGCGACCACTGCTCTATTTCGCGGAAGGGGTGACGCGGGACAGGCGCACGATCGCCATCCCACCGGAGCTCGTCGCCAACGGCCCCGTGATGCAGGCGATGCAGACGCTGGCGCAGGCGGCGCAGCACGGGCCCGCCCAATCCAAGGAGCTGTGTCGTCGTATCGCGCGGAGGCTGCAGGCCACGCCGCGCTTTGCCGACGTGCGCCGGGTGCAACTGGTCAGCGCGCGCTTCGATCCGGTGGCCTACTTCGAGCGCGGTCCCGAGCGGCAGGACGCGCAAATAGTGCAGCGTTGCTCGGTGGGTGGAGGCTCATGACCAAGGGCTGGCGCTCAGCCTGGCGCGAGCCAGCTCCAGCGCGCCGCCTGGCACTGCTGCGGGTGCTGGTGGGCGGCTTCGCGGTGCTCTACTTGCTCGCCCGCTTTCGCGACTTCACCAACATGAGCGCGCTGGCAACCTGGCAATTCTCGCCGGTGGGCGCCGCGCAGCTGCTGCACGAGCCATTGCCGCAGCCCGCGGTCGTGGCGGGCGTGGTCGGAGCCTTGCTGCTCGGCGCAGCGTTCACGCTGGGACTACGCTACCGCCTGGTGGCACCGCTGTTCGCGCTGCTACTGCTCTGGGTCACGAGCTATCGCAGCTCGTGGGGCATGCTATTTCACACCGACAACCTGCTGCTGCTGCACGTGCTCCTGCTGGCAGCAGCGCCGGCGGCTGATGCTTACGCATGGGGCGGGCGCTCGGAAGTGCCCGCGAGCGCGGATGCAGTGCACGCTCGCTACGGCTGGGCCATTCAGGCGCTGTGCCTGCTCACCGTCGTGACGTACCTGGTCGCGGGCGTGGCGAAGCTCAAGCTGGCAGGCCTCGGCTGGCTCGATGGCGAGCAGCTGCGCGCCCAAATCGCCTACGACAATCTGCGCAAGATCGAGCTCGGTCGCGGACCGTCGAGCTTCGGCGTGTGGCTCGTTCGGCATCCGGCGCTGTTTCCAGCGCTGGCCGTGCTGACGTTGGTCGTCGAGCTGGGCGCGCCGCTCGCGCTGCTCCACCGCCGTCTGGCGCTGGTTTGGGCGCTGGCAGCTTGGGGTTTCCACGTGGGCGTCGTGGTCAGCATGAACATCAAGTTTCCGTACCCGCTGGCGTGGGTGCCCTACCTGGCGTTCTTTCGCGTGGAGCGCTTGGCCGAGACTGCGCTCGGTCGGCGGCTGCTCAGTGCGCTGC
>DATDEV010000260.1:0-3600 GCA_036522995.1 Polyangiaceae bacterium | reverse complement strand
TCGCCCGCCGGGAACCAAGCGGGAGCCTCGACCAGCGGCGCCGGCAATGGTGCTACGGCGGGTGGGACGAATGGTGGCGTCGCGGGCAGTGCAACCCACGGCGGCAACGCTCCCGCTGCCGGTGGCGCAGCAGGCAGTCCGGGCGACAGCGGCGGCGCGTCAGCTAACGGTGGGGCTAGCGCCGGGCAGGCTGGCGAGCATGCCGAAGCAGGCGCCGGACAGGGCGAAGCTGGCGCGTCCGGGCTGGTCGATTGCAACGTGGCTCACGCCTTGTGCCGCAGCCTGCCGCCGGATTGTGCAGCGATGCACGTGCCGAGCATCGTGGGAACCTGCTGGGGTCCGTGCGTGAAGATCGACCGCTGCGCCTGCAGCTCCGCCCAGCACTGCCCCGACTCGAATCAGTACACCTGCTGGCGCAGTGAGCACTGCGGCCCGTACGTGCAGTAAGTCGCTCAGAGGCTGAAGCCAGCGGCACGCAGGTTGCGCTGCATGCGCGCGATTGGCTCGTCGGTGCTGGGCACGAAGGGCGTGGCCGTGATGCGCTCGACGGCCTCGATGTAGCGGCGCATGGCCTCGATCTTCACGTCATCCGGAATGGGCGGGATTGGACCGTCGCCGCGGAAGCCTTGCGCGGCCAGGAAGCGCCGCACGTACTCCTTGTCGAAGCTCTCAGGATCCTGACCGTCCTCGAAGCGCTCCTGGTAGCTGTGCTGGTACCAAAAGCGCGACGAGTCGGGCGTGTGAATCTCGTCGATCAGAATGATCTCGCCGGCCGGCGTCTTACCGAATTCGTACTTGGTGTCGACCAGGATCAAACCGCGCTCGGCGCACACGCGCTGCCCTTCGCGGAACAGCGCCATGGCGAGCTCGGCGGCGCGATCGAAGTCGGCGGCCGGCATGCCCGAGATGGCCAGGATCTCGTCGCGCGAGGCTGACACGTCGTGGTCGCCCTTGGCGGCCTTGGTGCTGGGCGTGAGAATGGCCTCATCGAGCTGCTGGTGCTTGCGCAGGCCGTCGGGCAGAAGGTGGCCGCAAAACTCGCGCTTGCCCTGCTCGTAGTGGATCCAAATGCTGGTCGAGGTCGTCCCGGTCAGGTAGGCGCGAACCACCATCTCCACCGGCACCAGCTGACATTCGCGAGCGACGAGCACGTTCGGATCCGGCACCGCGAGCACGTGGTTCGGGGCGATGTGGCGCGTCTTTTCGAACCACCAGCTGGCGGCGAAGCCGAGCACCTGGCCCTTGAGCGGCAAGGTACCGAGGACGCGGTCGAACGCGCTGATGCGATCGGTCGCCACGATCACGCGCCGGCCGTCGCTGGTGCTGTAATTGTCACGCACCTTGCCTTCGTACTTGCGGCCCAGGCTCGGAAAATCAGTGCCCGTCAGCGGGTGAGCCAGGGCTTGCTTCAGCGCAGCGGTGTGCTGTTCGGTCACGGCCGCCGCTATATCACAGCCCGAGGTCGCTGGCCCTGACCCAGAACGAGCCCTCGGCCGGCAGCACGTGCAGCGACTTGGGCAGCACGTTGGCCCAGCCGGGCGCCGTGCCCATCACGTACAGGTCGGTGTCCGGCTCGACCACGCCCACGGGCTTTTCCGCCTGGTTGGCGGCGAGGCGCAGCGCAACGTCACGACTGGTGCGCACGCTGCGCGGCTCCTTCTGCAGCTGCAGTTGCGGAGGCGTGCTCAAGGTGTAGCCACCGGACCAGGTTTCGGCGAAATCGCCGCGTGGCAGCGGCACCAGCTCATGCGCCTTGGCCCAGGCATCGATGCGCACCTCGCCGTAATAGGTGAGGTGCACGAAGCCAGCGCGCTGTTCGGTGCTGTGAAACGAGACGCTGTCCACGCTCGGCGAGCGCTTGAGCAGCGTGAGCGGCTTCGGCTCGGCGGGACCGGCGTAGAGCGCGAGCTGCTGCACCTTCATCAGGAAGGTGCGAGCGCTGTCGGGCACGCTGGGGGGCTCCGCCGCGCTGGGGCTGAAGGTGAGCGCGCCGCACGGCACGGTAGCTGAGAACACTTGCTGCAGCGGCGAGGTCAGGCGCTTCTCGATCTTGACCTGAGCTTCGCTGCTGCCGACGAGCGCGACGCGGGTGCCCGAGCTGATCCAGATGTGATTGCTCAGCGTCGGCACGTCGCTGGTGGTGAACAGGCGTAGGTCGCCTGCCTTCAAGTAGCCCTCGATGCGGATGGAGCCGCGACCGGTGCCGGTTTGAATGCGCAGCACCTCGCTGCCCGGCGCCGGCGGCGCGAGCAGCGTGACCGCGGACTCGCCACCGCTGAAGCGCGCCAGCTTGCGACCTGCGGCGTCCAGCAGCACGGCAGACTCGTCGAAGCGCACGCGGCCCTGCTGGCCACAGGTTGGCGCTGCCAGCGTCTGGGCAAGCGTGGTCGAGCTAGCGCCAGCGACGAGTCCTGCCACCATCAGCACGGCGAAGACCAATTGCGGAGCCCGCATGCGCGCAGCATAGCGCACTTTTTGGTTTGCGACGCTCTTGCGTGGGGGTACCACTGGCCGGCGTAATGCAGCACCTCGCCTTCGGTACGCCGCGCAAGCTTCCCAAGGCCAGCAGTCTGGAAGGCCGGGTGGTCGTGCTCGACATTGCGTTCGCGGGCGCCGGCAGTGGCGGTGGCTTCAAGAAGATCACGCTGCCGTTCATCGAGGGGCTCGGCCCACGCCTCGGAATGTGGGTGGATCACCACGACAGCGAGGAGCACGCGCTATACCGCGATGATCCCCGCTTCGTGCTTGCCACTAAGGCCGAGCACGGCGCCTGCCCGGAAATGATCACACCGGAGCTGGTAGCGCGCGCTGGACGCATCGACACCATCGTGTGTCATACGGATTTCGACGGCTTGGCCAGCGCCGCCAAATGGATCCGCGCAGGCGTCGAGCCCTACCCGGGTTGCGACGACGATGCTCGCGCCGTCGATACTCGCATCGGCACGCCGAGCGCAGTCGCGGAGCGCATGGATCGGGCGCTCCGCGCGCGTTTTCGCGACCAGGGCCTGTTTGGTGTGATCGTGCGGCACCTGGCGTCAGGGCTGGCGGACGCCGCGCTGTGGGGGCCGATCGACGAGGCCGCTGCGGAGCTGGTTCCGGTGGAGCGCGAAACGCGTCGCGCCGCGCAAGCCTACAGGCGCCTGGAACCGGGCGTTGCGATCGTCGACGTGAGTGAGGGCTACACCCGCGTCGACAAGACGCTGCTGCTGCTGCTCGGGCAAGAGCGCGAGCCAGTGAGCGTGGTGGTCGATCGCGAGAACGTGAGCGTTGCGGCGCGTTTCGATAGTGGCAAAAACTTCGTGGAGCTGTTCGGGCTCGGCTCGGGGATGCCGACGCGCGTGTCGCTGCCGCGCCCCCAGTTGCCGCGGGTGCTCAAGGCGCTCGGCGTCAGCGCCAGCGACGTCTGAAAGCCCCGCTCACTGCTGCGTGTAGTCCAGGATGCCGGTGGGAAATCCGCGGTCTTGCGCGCGCGCCAGCACGCCTCGTGACATTCGTTGACCACCAGCAGCTCACTGGGAGACTCGAGGCGATACTCGGCAGTGGTGCCGGTGCAGCCGGTCTGGCTCGGTCGGGGCAGCTTGGCGATCTCGAACCAGGTGC
>DATDEV010000259.1:0-7592 GCA_036522995.1 Polyangiaceae bacterium | reverse complement strand
CGACATGGCCAAGGCGCGCTTCGACGGAGCCCACTTCACGTCGAAGCTCGGCGGCACCACCAAGTTCGCGCTGCGCGACGGCGCACCCGTCGTGAGCACCCCTGCGGGCGCAAAGACCGAAACCTTTCCCATCGCCTACGTCTCCGGAGTCTGGCCGCTCGAGCAGTACGTGGTCGCCACCGAGCGCGGCAAGCTCCAGTCGCTCGGCGTGGTGTGGGACAGCCGCACGACCACCGACAGCGCGAAGCGCTGGCTTCACGTCTACGGCGCCGACGGCATCGCGCCCAAGGACACGCTTTTCTTCACCTCGGCCGCGCAGAACTGGAATCACGTCTGCGCTGACTGCCACTCGACCCTGGTCGAGCGCCGCTACGATGCCGCCGCCGACAGTTTCGACACGCGCTGGGCGGAGCAGTCGGTCGGCTGCGAGGCCTGTCACGGCCCGGGCGCCGAGCACGTGCGCTCGGCCCAAGCGGGCGGACCAGTCGTGCCCTTCGCGGCCAAGCTCGCGCTATCCCAGCCGTGGACGCCGTCCGCGACCGGCAGCCCCACGCCGCGACCCCAAGACGGCGCGGAGCTCGAGGTGTGCGCGGCGTGCCACAGCCGTCGCACGCCGCTCAAGGAAGGCTTTCTGGCGAGCGATCCGTTCCTCGACTCCTTCGAGCCCGAGCTGCTACTGCCGGGTAGCTACCACGCCGACGGCCAGGTGGAGGGTGAGGTTTACGAGTGGGCCTCGTTCCAGCAAAGCCGCATGCACCAGGCGGGCGTGAAGTGCTCGGATTGCCACAATCCGCATTCCGGCAAGCCCTACGCGACGGGCAACGACCTGTGCGTGCGCTGCCACGAGCCGGCGCGCTTCGACGTGGCGGCGCATTCGCATCACGCCGGTGCTGCGGCTCCGCTGTGCGTCGACTGCCACATGCCGCCCAGCACCTTCATGCAGATCGACGAGCGGCGCGACCATTCGATCCGCATCCCCCGCCCCGACCTGAGCGTCGAGCTCGGCACCCCCAATGCGTGCAACACCTGCCATACCAAGCAACCCGCGACCTGGGCGCGTGACGCGCTGGCGAGCTGGTTTCCGGATTCGAAGAGGCGAACGCAGCACTTCGCCGAAGCGCTCACCAAGGAGCGCACAGGCGCGCTCGACGCACCCCGCGCGCTGCGCTCGCTCGCCGAGAATGTCGCTGCGCCCGCCATCGCGCGCGCCACCGCGCTCGATAGCCTCGGACACTACCCGAGCGAAAAAACGCGGCAAACACTGCGCAAGGCGCTCGCCAGCTCCGAACCGCTCGTCGCCTACGGAGCCGCGCTCGGAGCCGCGCAGCTGCCGCCCGAGCAGCGCGCCGCCTTGCTCTTGCCCGCGCTCGAGCGCGCCAGCCGCGCCGGGCGGATCGCAGCCGGCAAGGCGCTGGCGAGCATGCCCCTCGCGGAGCTGTCGGCAAGCGCGCGCGCCGCGCTCGAGCGCGCCTTCAGCGAGGTGCAGCAGAGCTTCGACGTCGGCGCGTCACGGGCGGAGACGCACATCGAACGGAGCGCGTTCGAGCTGGCACGCGGCAAGCTTGCGCAGGCCGACGCCTCGCTGCAAACCGCGCTGCGGCTCCAGCCCTGCCTCGCCGAAGCCCACCTGAACCTCGCCGATCTGGAGCGCCAGCGCGGCGACGAAGCGGGCGCCGAGCGCGCCCTGCGCGCCGCGCTCGCCTGCAGTCCGCAAAACGCCGCCGCCCACCACGCGCTCGGCCTGTGGCAGGTGCGGGCCCGCCAAACCAAGGCCGCGCTCGCCAGTTTGAAGAAAGCGGTCGAGCTGGCGCCCGCCGATCCGCGCTTCAGCTACGTGCTGGCGGTGGCGCTCGCCGGCGGCGGCGACCGCGACGGCGCCATCCGCCTCCTCGAAGCCAGCCTGAAGGCTCGCCCCAACGACGCAAGCACCCTGCAAGCCCTCGCCGGCTACCTGCGCGAAGCCGGCCAGCTCGAACGAGCGGCTGAGGCACGCCAGAGGCTCGACAGCCTCTGGCGAGAGTGACGGGCGAGAGCCTGGCACGAAGCTCGCAGTGGGTGAGGCGCTTGCAGTGGACGAGCCCGCGCGGCAATAGTGTCTCAGCGAGGCCACGCGCGCGCGCAGGAGCACCAGCCCATGAAAACAGCCAAGAACACGATCTGCCTTTGGTTCGACAAAGACGGCGCGCAGGAGGCCGCGCGCTTCTATGCCGCCACGTTTCCCAACAGCGAAGTGACCGCTATTCACAAGGCGCCGAGTGACTTTCCGGGCGGCAAACAGGGCGACGTGCTGACCGTGGAGTTCACGGTCGCGGGCATTCCCTGTCTGGGCCTCAATGGCGGCCCCACCTTCAAGCACAATGAGGCCTTTTCCTTCCAGATCGCGACCGATGATCAGGAAGAGACGGACCGCTACTGGAATGCGATCGTCGGCAACGGCGGCCAGGAAAGCGCCTGCGGCTGGTGCAAGGACCGCTGGGGCGTGTCCTGGCAGATCACCCCGCGCACGCTCACCGAAGCGATGGCGTCAGGTGGCCCCGAGGCAAAGCGCGCCTTCGAGGCAATGATGACGATGAAAAACATCGACGTCGAGAAGATCGAAACTGCGCGACGCGGCTGACACCAGCCGGCGAGCCGTGTTTCTGATGCGCTGGCTTGCTGCGCTCTACGGGTAGGATTACTGCGACAGCGAGGAATGCAATATGGACATTGAAGGTCAAAGGCGATCCACCAAATTCGAGGATCGCGGCGCGGGAGGCGGCCGCGGCGGCGGCGGCTTGCCGATCCAGGCGCTCTCGTCCGTGGTGCGAATGCTCGGCGTCAAGGGCACCGCCATCATCGGCGTCGTGCTGGCCGGCTTCTACTTCTTGGCACCAGCCAGCGTGAAGCAGGCGCTGCTGCGAGCCGTGTCGGGCGGTGGGCAGGCCAGCGGCCAGGCCGCGCCGGGCTCGGGCAGCGCGTGCGAGATTTCCCCCACCAACAACAAGGCCTGCGATTTTTCGCGCGCCGTGCTGGCCTCGACCGAAGACGTGTGGGGCGCGCAGTTCAAACAAGCCACGCTGCCGCGCTATGGCACGCCCTTACCGGCCGCCTATCAGGAGCCCACGCTGGTGGTCTTCTCGCAAAGCGTGTCGACCGGCGGCTGCGGCAGCGCCACCTCCGACGCCGGCCCCTTCTACTGTCCGGGCGACGGCAAGCTCTACATCGATCCGACCTTCTACGACGTCATGGAGCAGCGCCTGAAAGCGCCCGGTGACTTCGCGCAGGCCTACGTGATTGCGCACGAGGTGGGCCATCACATCCAGCACATGATCGGCTCCACCGACGTCCAGCCCGCCGGGGACACCAAGAACCAGGTGTCGGTGCGGGTCGAGCTGCAAGCCGATTGCCTGGCAGGCGTCTGGGGTCACACTGCGCGCGCCAATCTCAACATCACCGACGAGGATCTGAAAGAGGCCGTCACCGCCGCGCACGCCATCGGCGACGACGCGCTCGGCCACTCCAACGCTAGCGACTACACCCACGGCAGCAGCGCGCAGCGCATCCGCTGGTTCCGCCGCGGCTTCGACGGCGGCGACCCGCGCCAATGCGACACCTTCGCCGTCAAGAAGTACGCGGAGCTATAGAGCGCTCAAGACTGCTCCGCGTGGCAGGTGGCTACCAACTCGAGCGCCGTCGGCGGCGCCGCCAAGCCCACGCTCGCAGGATGCGACGGCAACGCTCGCGGGAATACGCCGGCTCGAGCTCGCGCCGGTGCCATCTCGATGGGTTTTCCCCTTCGCGGAATCACTACGTGCACGTATCCAATAAGCGTCGCCGGTTTGAAAAAAGCGGGGCTTTCGCACTTCCTTATTGGATACGTGCACGTATCCAATAAGCCGCGCGAGTTGCAGGCGAAAACGGGGTTTCGCTGTTCGTTGTTGGATACGTGCACGCTCATCGTTGATCACTAGCTGACTGCAATTTTGCTGCGCGCCAGCCAAGCGTGAGGGCCTCCAGCCGCTCGTAACCAGCGGCGAGCGTTTGCCAACCGGGGTCGTTTTTCGCGTAGCGGATGTAGCCGCCGAGCTCCGCGATGGCTAGATAGACTTCTCGCGCAGTTGGTTCCGGCGAGAGCTTGCGCCGTCCCAGCGCCCTGAGCACATCGAGCTCCACCTCATCAACGACTTTTAGCGCAGGCTGATCGGGTTCACGCCGAGCTTCGCTGCGGATGACGAGCAAGCGACAGGCGATGGGCGCAAATGTCGCGAGCAAGTTGACGAGGCCTTCGTAGTCCTGAAGTTGCCGGCTTTCGAAGTCACATCCGGTCTTGAGCGCCTTGTTGTACTCCTCGATCACCCAACGAGCTCGGTAGTAGTCGACGACGGCGAGTTGCTGCTCCGGAGTTTCGACGGGTTCGGTTGTGTAGAGGTACCACTCGACCGGCTCCTCACCTTCAGGTGGCACAGCTTCCCAGACATGCACGACGTTGATGGGCAACCCATCGGGGACATCTTCGCTACCGTGGGCACGAGGACTAAGTGGCTTCTTGAGCGTGACCGTTGCTGCAGCGACCGACAAGCAAGCAACTCGCGCATCGCGTGCCCGGTGCTTGGTTTTGGTTCTTTTGGTCCTGCGCCGGCTGATGCGCACTTCTCGTTCGATCTCCGGAAATACGCTCCAGAAGAAGTCGCGGAGCTTGTCGCCAGGCAATGCTTCGCTCAGCAAGCGGTTGAAGTGGCAACGCACCACGAATCGATGTCGATCGCGCTTGAGCGCGTAAAACATCTCGTAGTCGTCCGCTTCACAGTCGGCCAAATGGATCGCGTTCGCAAGTCCGTCGGTTTGCTTCGAAGCAGCCCTGATTTGGGCTTCCCAACGTTGGTACTCGGTGCCCGTACGTGCGTCTCCGCGGGCCCATGTGTAAAAGCCCGCCACGCCCAGGGGACGACGCGCTCCATCTGCTGACAACGCGAGCGATAGGTGCGCAAAAAATGTCTGCGCCGAAGTGCTCTTACCGCGTTGCGCTCGGCCCAGACCTTCTCGCTCTCCGTCATAGCGGTAAGAGAAGTCCGTCGTGTCATGCGCAATCAGTACGGTTTGCTCTTCCTGGCATCGACGGCGCGTTGCCTTGAAGTGACTCGACAAAATGCCTGCTGGGGTCACGCGGTGGTTCGAGAAGAAACGGTAAGCTGCCTCCAGTCCAGCGCTGTCGAAGCACTTGGGCAAGCTCCGAGCGGGATCTGGGCTCAAGCCCATAAACAATGCGCGAAGCCGGTCATTGAGCCGCCCATCAGAGAAATTTTCATGCACGACTTCGTCGGCAAACGCCTCAACGTCGATCCGACCTGACATGCGATCGCTTAGATCACACCGAAGATCCGCTGCACACCACAATGCGCCGCGCGTGCACCGCGACCATTATTTTACCACTGCATCTTTAGCGCGACGCTGCGTTGAAGCATGAGCGTGCACGTAGTGATTCTCGAAAAGCCAACAGCCGCTTCGGCAATCGCCCAACGCCGATCGCGTACCGCCAATCGCCCACCGCACTCGCGCCCGCCGCTGACGTTCGCAGCCGGGTGGGGCAGGTCGCCCCGCGCCTTGGGGCGAGAAATACGGCATGGTGGGGCGCATGAGGAGTGCTTGGCCGATGGCTTTGGTACTGGTGGCGTGCGGGCAAAATGCCAAGCCGGCGGAGAGCTCGAGCGCTCCGCTGCCGGCGCTGTCGGCGGTAGCTGACGAGACGCAAACCCCGACGACGGATGCGGCGCCCGGCACGGCGACGAGCCCTACTCTCACCATGGACGAGTGTCGGTCGCAGCCGGGTGAGGTGCTGACGGATAAGGGGGACGGCTCGCTGCACGCTCAGGGCTGTCCGGATGGGCGCAAGGAGCTGGGCAAGGTGCGGGTGGGCGTCGAAAACGGGCTCTGCTGCGCGCCCGCGGCGGCGGCAGCTCCGGCGCCTTCACCGACGCCGCCCGCCGGTAAGCGAGCCCCGTGCACCACCGATCAGAGCTGCAACGACCTCGAGTCCGTTTCGGCTCTATGGG
Source organism: Polyangiaceae bacterium (assembly GCA_036522995.1). Lineage (GTDB taxonomy): Bacteria > Myxococcota_A > Polyangia > Polyangiales > Polyangiaceae > PMG-095. The sequence continues at coordinate 1,563 of DATDEV010000259.1, read as the reverse complement.
GCAAGTGCACGCCGCTCGGCGTTTGCGAGTGCAAGCCTGGCTTCGAGCTCAACCCGCGCGGTCGCTGCCAAAAGGCCGTCAAGTAGCGCAGTTCCGCCATGGCCGTGAGGGCCGGGGCGGCGTGGTAAAGTCTTCGGCCATGAGCCAGCCAGTCTGCGTCGTGGTCGGTGTTGGTCCTGGAAATGGCGCCGCCTTCGCCCGGCGTTTCGCCGCCGGCGGCTACGCCGTGGCGCTGCTGGCGCGTGGCTACGAGCGCACCGAGGCGCTGGCGAAGCAGCTGCCAGGCGCGCGCGCCTACAGCTGCGACGTCGCTGATCCGGCCCGCATCAAGGACACGTTCGCGGCGCTCACCAGCGACCTCGGAGTGCCCCAGGTCGTGATCTACAACGCCGGCTCGGGCGTCTGGGGCACGATGGAGCAGGTCACACCCGAGCAACTGCTCGACGCGCTGCGCGTGAACACCACCGGGCTCTTGGCTTGCGCTCAGCAGGTCGCGCCGGGGATGCGCAGCGCTGGAAAGGGCAGCATCGTGGTGGTGGGGGCCACTGCATCGCGGCGCGGCGGCGCCAAGACGGCTGGCTTTGCGCCAGCCAAGGCGGCACAAAAGAGCCTGGCAGAGTCGATGGCACGTCACCTGGGGCCGCAGGGCATCCACGTCTCGCTGATCGTCATCGACGGGGTGGTCGATCTGCCCGCCACACGCGAGCGCATGACCGACAAGCCCGACAGCTTCTTCGTGAAGCCGTTCGACGTGGCCGAGACAGCGTGGTGGCTCAGCCATCAACCGCGCTCGGCGTGGAGCTTCGAGGTCGACGTGCGACCGTTCGCCGAAACCTGGTGAGCCTAGCGCGGGCGCTTTTTCGTGGCGCGCGGCTTCGTGGTGGGCGGTTTGGTGACGCGCGCTTTCGGGGCGGGCGGATTTGGCGCGGCTTGGGCGGGGGCGTTCGGGTGGATGGTCTCGCCGCGCGCCAGCATCTGCGTGAAATGCGCGATGCGCTCGCCGCGCTTGTCCGGCTTGACGTGGTGCATGCGGAAAGCGAGCGCGTACAGGTTGGCGCGATTCAGGCCTCGAAAGGTAGCGAGCGCCTTGCGGTTGCCCTCCAGTGCTGCCAGCAGATCGGCCGGTACCTCCAGCTTGCTGGGCGACGGGTAGGCGGCCTGCCAGCGACCGTCTGCCTTAGCCGCGTCGACGTGCTTCTGACCATGCTCGGTCATGCGGCCCGACTTGATCAGCTTCGCCACCTTCTCGACGTTGATCTGCGACCAGCGACTCTTGCCCTTGCGTGGCGTGAAGCGCTGCAAGAAGGCTTCGCTATCGAAGGATTTCTTGATGCCGTCGATCCAGCCCCAACACAGCGCCACCTCGAGCGCTTCCAAGTACGTCACGCTCGGCACACCGGCGCCCTTCTTGAAAATCTTGAGCCAGACCTCCGGCGTCTTGTCGTGCTGCTTCGAAAGCCAGCTCTCGAACGCGGCCGCGCTTTCGAACGGTCGAATGTGCTTGGGGTTCGGGACGACGACCGCCATCAGCGCGTCCACCGGCCCAGCGCCGTCAAATCGAGC
>DATDEV010000258.1:0-4575 GCA_036522995.1 Polyangiaceae bacterium | reverse complement strand
CTGAGCTTTCACTCACTGCTGGTGGGAGGTAACCCCTTCGAGACCAGCGCCATCTACACGCTCATTCACTACTTGGAGCGCAAGTGGGGCGTGTTCTTCCCGCGCGGCGGCACCGGGGCGCTGGTGCGCGCTTTGGTCCAGCTCTATCGCGAGCTCGGTGGCGAGCTTCGACTGAGCTGCCCCGTGCGGAGCATAGCCATCGAACGTGGCACGCGCAGCGTGCATCGGGTCACCTCGGATGCTGCCCAGGCTGAACCGTTCGACGCGGTGGTCTCGAACTCGGACCTTCACCACACCTACGCCCGGCTCTATGCCGCTGAGCCCGAAGCGCAGGCAACGGCCAAGCGCCTCGAACGAGCCCGCTGGTCGATGTCGCTGTTCGTGCTCTACTTCGGCACGGATCGACCGTACGATATCGCTCACCACACGGTGCTGTTCGGTCCGCGCTACCGCGGGCTGCTGCAAGAAGTGTTTCACGGTCGGCAACTGCCGCCCGATTTCAGCTTGTACCTGCACGCGCCCAGCGTGACCGACCCCAGCTTGGCCCCGCCGGGCGGCGCCAGCTTCTACGTGCTTTCACCGGTACCGCACCTGGGCAACGCGCCGCTCGATTGGAGCCAAATCGGCGACGCCTACGCCGACCAGATCCTCGCGTCGCTCGAGCAAGTCATGCCCGACCTGCGTCGCCACGTCGTGGTCAGGCGCCAGCTCACCCCGCAGGGATTTCAGAGCGACCTGTTCGCCTATCACGGCTCGGCATTCTCGCTCGCGCCCGAGCTGACTCAAAGCGCCTGGTTCCGGCCTCACAATCGCGACCCGCGGCTGCCGGGACTGTACCTGGCCGGCGCCGGTACCCACCCGGGGGCGGGTGTGCCGGGCGTGGTCAACTCGGCGCGCGCCACCGCTAACCTGCTCTTGCGCGACTTCGGCCTCGAGGGCGCCGAGCCAAGCAAGGCGGCCGAATGAGCAGCGCCTCGGGATCCTGGAGCGAGCGAGCACAGCTGGCTCGAGCGCCTTCGGCGGCGGCGATCATCCGTCGCCACTCGGCGAGCTTTGCGCTGGCATCGAGGGTGCTCGAGCCAAGCACACGCCAGCACGCGCACGCGCTCTACGCCTATTGTCGTCGCGCGGACGACGCTATCGATCACGCGCCCAAGGGCCTGGAGCGCGCGGCGCTCGTGCGGCTTCGCTGCGAGCTCGACGCCGTTTACGCCGGGCAAGCGCTGTCCGACTCGATCGCGGCAGAGTTCCAGCAGTTGGTGTTCGAGCGCCAAGTCCCGCGAGCCTACCCGGATGCGCTGCTCGACGGTTTCGAGCTCGACGTGCAGGGGGCAAGCTACGCCACTCTGCGCGATCTCCAGCGCTACTGCTGGTGCGTGGCCGGCAGCGTCGGAGCCATGATGTGCCATGTCATGGGAGTACGCGACGAGCGAGCGGTCGTACACGGCGTCCACCTGGGAATGGCCATGCAGCTCACCAACATCTGCCGCGACGTCGCCGAGGACTGGCAGCGCGGGCGGCTGTACATTCCGGCCGAGCTGCTGGGTGACTGGCAGGAGCCGTCGACCTGGCCACCGGCGCCCGATGCGCTGGGACAGCTGGCTTGCGCGGTCGAGCGACTTCTGGAAGAGGCCGAAGTTTACTATCGCTCGGGCGACGCCGGGCTCGGGGGCTTGGGCTTGCGCTCGCGCCTGGCGGTCGCCACTGCCCGTCACGTCTATTCGAGCATCGGCGATCGGTTGCTGCGGCAGGGCGCCGACGTTTCAGCAGGCCGGGTCGTGGTGCCGCTGCGCTGGAAGCTTTGGTGCGTGGCGCGCGCTGCGTTCGACGCGATGGCTACGAAGTCTGCAGGACCGACACAGCAGGTCAGTATCCCACAACGGCTCGTGAGGTTTCCCGAGGATGTCCTTTCCTTCTGAGCTTGCCGTCTACGTCGGTCGCATACGCGAATTTTCACGCACCGACTGGCTGGTGTACATCGCCTGGGTGGGGTTGATGCTGGGCTTGGTGCTCGCGACCGGCGGCTTCTTGCTCGCAGGGCATCTGCACCAGGTCACGTTTCCGGCCGAGGCTTGGCTGGTGCCGCTGGGCTCGTTGGTGTTCTCGTTTTCAATCGCGCTCGACACCATCGGCCACCGCACCATCTACAAGCAGGAGATCAGCGGGGCCGAGGGGCTGGTGCACGCCATCACCATTTTTTGCGGTATCTCGAGCTGCGTGCTGCTCACGGCGGCTTTCCATCACCCGCGCGAGTTATGGATTCCGGCCCTGGTCTTGACCGGCCTTTCGTTCATTTACAGCCGGGTGGATGAGGCCTTCCATTGGCGGCGCTACGTCAGGCAGTATTCGGACCGCGTCGAAATGTGGAGTCACGTCGGTATCTTGCTCGGCCACGCGGTAATGATGATCGGTTGGTGGAGCTGGTTCTTCCAGGGCTACCCGGGCGTGCAGGAGACCTTGCGCCGCGTCGGGAGCATGACGTGAGCCGAACCGGCGGGGGCCACCGCATCGGCACGGTGGCGCGGCTCGCCGGCCTCACCACACACGCGATCCGGGTGTGGGAGCGTCGCTACGGTGCGGCCGCCCCCGATCGCAGTGCCGGTGGTGCGCGGCTCTACTCCGACGATGACGTGCAGCGCTTCAAGCTGATCAAGCAGCTGCTCGAACGCGGCTACTCCACGCGCGCGGTCGCCAGCCTGGAGCTGCCCCAGCTGGCTGCGCTCGCTGCTTCCGAATCGGCCAGGCCGGCGGAGCCCGACGACTCCGACGAGCGGGCCCGGGCTCAGTCGACGATTCGAGCTCTGCTGGGCGCGGTTGCCGACATGAACGTGGACGCTGCAGAGCGGGTGCTGGCCAGGGCCAGCAACGATTTTTCGCCTCGGGATCTGGTCGTTCGTGTGCTCGCACCAGCGCTCGAGGAGATCGGGGCGCGCTGGGCCAGTGGAGCGCTCTGCACTGCCGCCGAGCACGCCGCGTCGGCGCTGTTTCGAACTCGACTGGGTACGCTACTAGCCGCTCAAGCCCCAGCTAGGGGGCCGGCGATCATCTGCACGACACCGGCCGGCGAGCAACACGAGCTCGGCGCGCTGCTGGTGGCGGTGCTGAGCGCCATGCGCGGCAAGCGCGCCATCTTTCTGGGCGCGAACCTGCCAGCCGTGCAGATCGCCGAAGCCGTTCGGCTAGCCAAAGCCAGCGCCGTCGCGCTCTCGCTGGTGGCTCTGAACAGCGACGACGCGCAGCGCGAGCTCGCGCGCATTCGCAAGGCACTGCCGGCGGCCGTCGAGCTCGTCGTCGGCGGCCGAGGCTGCTCGGCGCTGAAGCGAGTGCCGGCAGGCACTCGGGTTCTATCGTCGCTCGGCGATCTCGAAGCCTGGCTCGACTCGCGTTCCGGCTGAAGGATGTCGAGAGTGTCATCCATAGTTGACGCTTGGGTCAGTGCACGAGCTGTTGGCCGGTCGCTTGGTGGCCCAGGCGTACGTCGATGTTCGGATGCCGTGCTACCAGCTGCTCCAGGGCCTGCAGGCTCAGGGCGCTCTGCGGCCGATCGCGCGAAAAGCTGCCCGGCTCGACGCCGTGCTCCCATCCCCACCAGGTGTGGCAGGCGTCGCCGGCCATAAGGACCGGGCCGTTGGGGGTGCGGGCCAGGTACGCCGTGCTGCCCGGGGTGTGACCGGGCACGTGCAGCGCCCAGAGCGAGCCGTCTCCGAACACGTCGACCACGCCGGCGAAGCGCCGCTCGGGATCGGGCTCGAACTGCCACTCAGCGAGCGTTGCATGACCTTCGAAAGCGCGATCGGTGATGGGGCGGGTGAATAGATTCAAAAAGCCTCCCGTGCGCGCCTCACCAGGACCGGTGAAAACCGGCGTCCCGCGCGGCACGTCGGGCATGCCCATGATGTGATCCAGGTGCATGTGCGTGAGCAGCACGCCGGCCAAGGGTTGCGGTTGGCGCGAAAGCCAGCTCGCCAGGTCGACCTTGACGACGATGCTGTCGATCTTGGCCGCCTTGGCCACGAAACCTCGGACGAGAGCGTGCTCGGGATCTTGGGTGAAGGCGCGCTCCACCCCCGTATCCACGATGAACAGTCCGCGCGTCGGATGGCGCAGCGCGTGGAAGTAGATCGTGATCGGCTGCTCGCCGTCGGTCAGGCCCGCAGCCTGGGCTTTGGGATGCTCGAGGTTGAGCATGCCGTCGAGCGGCACCTGCCAGGTCGCGGACGCGATGCTCTCGACCTCGATCGGCCCCGGCTGGTCGAGCATGGCTTCGAGCCGGCTCGAGGGCGCGGTTTGGCCCCAGGTCGAGGGCCCCGCGGGGTGACCGCTCGCGACGCAGCCCTGGCTCAAGAGGGCCCCGTTGATCAGCAGGCAAGTGCCGGAGAGGAGGTAGAGGTTGCGCTTGGTCATGGGCTCAACCTAGGCAATCCAAAGTCAGATGGGTACTGACTAAGTTTGGATGTTAACATCCGAAAATGGATGTTAGCTGGGAGGACGTGCGGCTATTTCTGGCGGTGGCCGACCGCAAGAGCCTGACCGAGGCCGCCAGGCATCTGAAAGTCGGGCAGCCCACGGTCAGCC
>DATDEV010000257.1:0-4053 GCA_036522995.1 Polyangiaceae bacterium | reverse complement strand
CGATGGGCCCGTTGTCGACGTCGAGCAAGATCACGTCGAAGGTGCCACGCGAAGCCTTGATGGTTTCGAAGACGTCGCCGAGCACGACCTGGCAGCGGGGATCGTCGAGCGGGCGATCGTTGAGCTCGGCGAGTTGGTTCCGGTTCCAACCCACGAGCTCCGGCACGAGCTCCGCAACCGTCACCACCGCGTCGCTGGCGACGCGGTCGAGAACTGCACGCAATGTAAAGCCGAGGCCGAGTCCGCCGACCAGCACGGCGCGCGGCTCGTCGACTCGCTCCAGCGCGTGCTCAGCCAGCGCGATCTCCGAGTCATGCATGCGACTCGACATCAGCAGGCGCGAGTTGACGCGCACGACCCAGTCACCGTCGTGGCGCACGAGCACGAATTCCTCGTCGTCGACGCGCGCCGTATCGATGATTTCAGCCTCGAGCATGAGCAGTTGGGAAGACGACAAGCCCCAAGAACAGCCGCGATGCAACCTCCGCGCATCAGACGCCGAATATCGGCCATTTTCGTGAAGCCGGGCGAGCGGCGGGCGAGCGGCATGGCGCGCCATCGTCCCCGCGGCCAAGGCCCGGCCTTCAGCCTCGGGAGCGACCTAGCGCGAGGTGGTCCGTGGTCGAGCTCGAGCTCGAGCTCAGCTGCTACGATTGAGCTCGACGCCGAGCGCTCGCTGCAGCGCGGCGATCGCCAGGCGCTGCTCGACCGACACCTCGGGACAGTCTGCCAACACCTGCAACGCGCACAGCTCGCTGGCGCGCGGTCGTCGCTCACGGAGGTGGCCTAGCCAAGCGGCAATGGCTGCTTCTCGGAAAGGATAGTCGGCGAGATCCGGCGGGGACAGGGCACAGCCGAGCGCGACGAAGATCTCGGCCGCACCGCGCATCAAGGCGTCATCGACGCTGGCGGCGCCGAGCGCCACGTGCAGATCGCCAGCCAGCGCACAGGTGAAGGCGAGCTGCTCGTCGTTCACGGTGTTGCGGAAACCCTCGCGCAGCAGCCAGGCCTGAATCTCGGGATCCGTGGTTTCACCCAGGCGCTCCACGGCGTGGATGCGGCCCCAACCGCTCACGCTGCGCGCCAGCGTGAGCACGCTCCTGGGGTCGTTCGTTTGATGAAGTAGCGCTGCCGCTGCGTGATCGGTCAGCTCCTCGTGCGCTCCGAGCTCCAACAGCAGTGCCCGATCGTCCCCATCCGACAGCGTGCCCAGCAGCGCGAGCCCGAGCCTGACGCCGGCAAGATGCGGCGCCTCACGCGCCAAAACCTGGCCCAGCGCACGAACGCGCCCCGCCGAGGCCTTCACCTTCACGACGTCGCTCAAGCATGCTTGGTGAACGACGCCCCACACGCCCCGGCGCGTGAGCAGGTGATCGAGGGCTTCCAAGTGGACGCTGCTGGCGCGCTCCAGTAGCGCGGCGAGCGCCGAGGCAACCTCGCAAGTGACGACCGAAGCAGCCAGCGCCGTCGAGCCTCCGCACCCAACCGCTTGCTCGGTGGTGCCTCGCGAGATCGGCAGCACGCCCGAGCTGCGCTCTGCCTGAGCCACGAGCTGCTCGTAGATGGAGGTTTGCCCCTGCCACGGCCGCTCGACCCCGTCCATGGTCCAGGCCGCGGTCCCGCTGCTCGACACCACCCCACCCTGAGTCCCGCGCCGCGGCATTGTCCGCACCCTAGATCACCCAGCGCGTTTCAAGGCGCGAGTTGGAGAATTTGACTATCGAGGTGTGGCAGTCGGGCGTCCGCGCCACGTCAGCGACTGCGGCTGGTATTCACTCGACCATGAGCGCAGCCAACCATGCCAGGCAGCACCCCCTTGACCCGGGCTCCAGGAGCTGACACGCAAACAGGCCATGACGTTCCGAATTTCAACGTTGATGGTGCTGGGCGGGCTCGCTTCGTGTCTGGTCGTGCCTGCGTGCGGCGGCAGCCAAAAAGGCCAACCGACGGCGGAGAAGGTGGAGCGCGTCGAGGGCATCGAAGACACCATCTCTGCGTTCAAAGCCAAGGATGCGTCGATCACGCCCCTGTTCACGCAGTCGGCCGGCTACGTCGTGCTGCCGGAGGTCGGTGAGGGAGCCCTGATCATCGGAGGCGGACACGGCAGTGGCGAAGCCTACGAAGCCGGCGGCTACATCGGCCGCGTCTCGCTCAGCGAGGTGACCGTGGGAGCCCAGATCGGTGGCCAGGCCTACAGCCAGGTGGTGTTCTTCCAGACACCGGCGGACTTCAAGAAGCTGAAGGACAACACGTTCGAGTTCAGTGCCGAGGTGTCTGCCGTGGCCGCCGAGGACGGGGTGGCAAAGAACGCCAAGTTCAAGGACGGCGTCGCCACCTTCATCCTGCCGAAGAAGGGCCTGATGGCAGCCGCGTCCGTGGGCGGGCAGAAGCTCGACTTTACCCCAGCGAAGTAGCAGCGCGACGTCGCGCGGGGTGTGGCAATCATACTCACCTGCGCATGACATCGAACAAGCCGTCACTGAAGGGAACCAAGGTCAACGTCGACCCCGAGTCGCGAGGCGGAGCGACCGCCGAAGTGGCTGCGCGCTTTCAGGTCCAGAGCCTGCTCGGCGAAGGAGGCATGGGGAGCGTCTTCGTCGCGCAGGATCGCGGGCTCGGTCGCATCGTCGCGCTCAAGCGTCTGCGTGAGGGGCTCGAGAACGATCGAGATGCGATGCGCCGCTTCGTCCTCGAGGCGCAGATCGGCGCCCAGCTCGAGCATCCGAATATCGTCCCGCTCTACAGCTTCGAACACTCGGAGGGAGGGGCGCCTGCCATCACCATGCAGTTGCTCGAGGGCATGCCGATGTCCGACTACATTTACGCCGCGGGTCAGGCGCCAAAAGAGACTCGCAGCATGCGCGGTGAGTATTCGCTGAAGGAGCGCATCGGCAGGCTGCTCGGCGTGTGCGAGGCCATCCATTTCGCGCACGAGCGAGGCGTCATCCATCGCGATCTCAAGCCGGACAACGTGATGCTCGGCCGCTACCACGAGGTGTACGTGATGGACTGGGGCCTTGCCCGCGTCATCGGCAGCCCGATCGACATGGCCCTGGAGCGCTCGAACAGCGCCATCTTGCCGCCCGCTTCCACAACCAGCCAAAACGAGACTTCGGCGCCGATCGAGCTCGGAACTCAGGACTTGCTGGCGTCTCTCGGCGGAGGTAGCGCGGCCAAGAACCCCTCGACCGCGACCCGTCAGGGAGAAGTGATGGGGACGCCTCAGTACATGCCCCCCGAGCAAGCGCTGGGCTTGATCGATCAGATCGGCCCTGCCGCGGATCAGTATGCGCTCGCGGTCATGCTGCAGGAGCTTGCCACGCTGCGTCCCGCGCGCTCGCACACCTCCGTCATGAAGGCGCTGACCGAAGCGCTGCAAAACCACCTGGAGCCAGCCATCGATCTCGACGGCCGTCCCCTGCACCCGGCGCTCGCGGCGATCGTGGCGCGCGCAACCGCCAAAGAGCCGGAGCAGCGCTACCCGACGGTGCGCGCCATGACCGATGACCTCCAGCGCTTCGTCCGCGACGAACCGGTCTCGGTCTTCGATGAAGGTACGGCCCGCCGACTCGTGCGCGCTGCCGCGCGCCGGCCCGCCCTGGCGATGGCGATCTTTTCCGTGTTTGGCTTCTTGACGAGCGTAGCGATCGTCGGGGCCGTCGTGCACAGCGCGCAGCGCACGGCGCAGCAGGCGCGCGAGATGGAAAACACGCGGCGCGCGCTGGTCGCGGTCAGCAGCCGCGCCCACGCCGTCGAGGTACAGCTCGGCAACCTGGCAGCCCGCGTGCAGGCCATTGGAGCGGCCACGGTCGAGCTGCTGGCGCGAAGCCCGAACGATTTCGATCACGCCCCCCGACCGCTGCCACCGCTCGCGCCCTTCGAACCCTCCGGCGGAGCCCCGGTCAGCTTCGAGGCGGCGGTGATCACCTGGCCTGACAAATCACCCGCTGCGAAGCTGCCAGCGACGGCGGCCAAGCTCACGCCCCTGGAGCGCTGGCTACGGGCCTGCGTGGTGGACGCACTACCGAGCGCGGATCGCCGCGGCTCCATCGC
>DATDEV010000256.1:0-2581 GCA_036522995.1 Polyangiaceae bacterium | reverse complement strand
CGCCCGACTTGAAGACGCTACTGGCGCTGGCAGCGCGCCTGCCCGAAAACGCAGGCGCGCTCGCGCGCATCAAGGGCGTTTCGGCAGGTGTTCTGCAGCGGCATGGCGCCCCTCTCGTCAGTGGCCTGACGAACGCCGCCCGACAGGCCGTCAGCACTGACTTCGTTCCGATCGAGCCCCTGCCGTACGCTACCTTTGCCGAGATTCGGAGCGACGCCTGGCTCGGGCTGCTCCGCGCCGAGGTTTGCGCGACGCTCGAGGTGTCTCCCGAGCACGTCTTGCCGCAGCGCGTCGTTCGCGATCTCAAAGCCCGGTTGCAAGAGGGGCCCCTAGGGCGCCTTTCAGACGCGCTACGCGGCTATCGAAAGCGTCTCCTGGGCGACGCTATCGACGCGTTCTACGAACACCATCCTCCGCCCTGAAGCGGACCGCTCTCGTCCCTCAATGCTTGTCGAGCAACGCCACCATGGCTTGGGCGACGCCGGTCGAGGATGCTGGGTTCTGGCCGGTGACCAGGCGCTCGGAGGTGACGACCTTGGGTTGCCAGTTGGGAGCGGCCTCGTGCAGTGCGCCGAGCTCGACCAGCCGAGTTTGCAGCAGGAAGGGCACTACTTGATCGAGCTTTACCGCGCGCTCTTCGTCGTTGGTGAAGGCGCTCACGCGCTTGCCGCTGACCAAGAGCGCGCCGTTCGAGAGTCGCACGTTCACGAGCGCAGCAGGCCCGTGACAGACGGCCCCCACCACGCCGCCTGCTTCGTAGATGCGGGCTGCAGCATCGGAGAACGCTTTGGCGTCCGGAAAATCCCACATGGCTCCGTGGCCGCCGGCGAAGAAGATGGCGTCATAGCTCGAGGCGTCCACCGAGCTCGCAGCAGGGCTTTCACGCAGTTGCCGCTGCAAGTCCGGATCGTCGAGAAATGCGGCCACGACCGGATCGGTCCGCTCCACACCATCCAGCGGAACCTGGCCTCCCCGCGTGGAGACCATGTCGACGCTGTAGCCTGCGGCGGTAAACACTGCGCGTGGATGCGCGATCTCCGGCACGTAGGCGCCCGTTGCCTCACCGGTGTTGCCTTTTTTGTCGTGGCTGGTCAGTGCGATCAGAATGCGTGTCATCGAGTGCTCCGGGGTCGAAGGCTGCGCCTGGCTGGCGGCTTGCGGGGCCGCCGCCACGCTAGTGGGCGCGCTGGCGCCAGAACAACCGGCGAGCGCGAGCCCACCGGCAAAAACAGTCGTTGAAAGCCAGGCAAAGGGCCCGGCCGGTTCGTGCGTCGTCATGGCAAGACTATCGGTCGCCGCACCGCGCGGCGCTAGGGGTACTAATGCTGTAACATTTGTACTATCTAGTTGTTAATGCTGGCACCGATCGTCACTAGCTCTCTGCCCAACTTGGAGGCGTTCTGCCGCACGTTCGAGACCGGCAGCTTCACCAAAGCCGCCCGCTTGATGGGCGTCACGCCCCAGGCGACCAGCCGCAGCGTCGCCCGCTTGGAGGAGACGCTGGGGGCGACGCTGTTTCGCCGTACCACTCGCAGCCTGGCGCCCACGGATGCCGCGCGTCAGTACTACGACCGCTGCGCGCGAGCCCTCACGCTGCTGTCGGACGGCGAGCGAGAGCTGGGTCGCAGCGACGGCGCCGCCGAAGGTCGAGTGCGCGTCAGCGTGCCCACAACCTACGGGCACCACCGCCTGCTGCCAGCGCTGGCCAGCTTCGCCGAGCGCTATCCCAACGTGCGCGTGGATATCAGCGTCTCCAACCACAACGTCGACTTGGTGCAGGACGGCTTCGACCTCGCCATCCGCCGCGGCCCGCTGCACGACAAGACGCTGGTCGCCAGAAAGCTCGGCGACTTCTCGCTCGGTGTGTACGCCAGCAGCGCCTACGTTGCGCGCCGCGGCGCTCCGAGCACACCGGCGGACCTGCTGCATCACTCGTGCATCACCTTCCTCATGCCCAGCTCCGGCCGCGCCTTGCCCTGGACCTTCGCGGGGTCTAGGCCTGTCATCCCGGACGCGCGCTACCGCTGCTCGGACGACGTGCTGGGCGTCATCGCGCTAGCGCGGGCGGGCGTCGGCCTGGTTCAAGTGTTCGACTTCCTGGTGGAGGAGGACGTGGCGCGTGGAAGGCTGACCGAAGTGCTGCGTGACTACCGCGGCCAAGCGCGCGCGTTCACACTGATTTATCCCAAGCTGCTCAAAACACCGCCAGCCGTCAAAGCACTCAGCGACTTCATCGTCGGCCAGGCTCACGCCAGCTCACGCAGCTAGCCGCCGGTGGTCGAGTCTTCAGTGGGACATCCCTAGCCTTATGTGCCGGCGTGAAGCATTCGATCCGTTCGCGACGGGATCGGTGTTCAAGTCGAACGGAAGACGCCACCCCGACCAGGAGTACGAGGCGGCGCCGCGGAGTCGTTAGTTTCCGACCCGCTGGGCGTCGCAGGTGCGGGGCTTTGAGTGAAGCGCGGCCGCACGATCACTTCCGGCATCGCGCGGCGCTGGTCCTGCCCGTGAGCGCGCGGTTGCTGGGGCGGTCCCTTGCCGCGCGATTGCTGGGATGGTCCCTTGCCGCGCGATTGCTGGG
>DATDEV010000255.1:0-10466 GCA_036522995.1 Polyangiaceae bacterium | reverse complement strand
GAAGACCCGATCCCCGGCGGCGGCAACCTCGGCGGCAGCGCTGGCTCCGGCGAGGTCATCGGGCCCCTGCCGGTCGACACCGAGTTCACGCTGAAACCCGAGTTTGACGGCCCCTGCGAGAAGCGCAACAGCGTCGACGTCAACTGGGGCAACGCGCCCGAGCAGTTCGTGCGCGCCGCCCAATGCCAAATCAGCGGTACCGAGCCGGACGCGGCGACCGTGACCGAGCTTTCGGCGCAGCTACGGACGCAAAGTCATGTGCGGCGCGTGGACGTGGTGCGCACGCTCTGCATGCGCGCCGGCAAGACGTGCACGCTGAGCTACCAGGACCCCTGGCAGCAGCAAGTCGAGCTCAGCGCGGCGTGTGCTCGCAAGGGCACGCGCGACCTGGGCGCGGTGCTGATGTACTGGAGCCAGTGCGGCCCGTCCAACGGCGTCAACTGCGGCATGGACTGGGCGAACACCCACTCGCCCGGCATGAACCGTCCGCACCAACTGCTGGCTTTCGGCGCGGAGCCCGACGGCTACTACAATCCAGCCAATCCTGGCTTCTGGCGGCGTGAGCTGCTCGACGCGCGCTGGGCCGGTCTGCAGTTCCTGTTGCTCAATACCTTCGGTCCCGACATGGGCGCGCTGCCCGCTGCCGTGCAGGCGCTCGATAGCATCGGCGGTGGCATCCAGGTCGCGCTCTTCGACGACACCTGGGGCTGGGGCAAAGGCGGCCAGCCGTGGAGCCAGCTACCGAGCTTCGACGATACCGAAGGCGCCGTGCAGCTCATCTACCAGAAGTGGCAGGCCTTCTACCGCGCAATTCCGAGCCAGCACTGGTATCGCTACGGCGGCAAACCGCTGATCGCGTTTTACAACGCCGGCACGCTCCAGCCCGCGAACAAGTCGGCCGCGACTCTCGCGCGCTTGAAGCAGCTGTTCCTGGCCGAGTTCGGTGAAGAGCCGTTTCTGGCCGTCGATAGCGCCTTCTTTCAGGATACGAGCACGCCCAACGTGGCGGACGCGCAGTTCCGCTGGAACACCTTCTCGAACAACGAGATGAGTCTGTCGAACATGCGCGGCGTATCGTTCGCTCATTTCATGAGCAAATGGGATTCGCTCAACCGCGACCACGCCGGCCAGATCGCGACCGCCAGCGATCAGATCATCAAGGGCCCCGAGCTGCTCGAGCGCTACCTCGCCGATTCGGCCACCGCCCACCTAGCGCTGATCGCCACTTGGAACGATCTTGGCGAGGGGACCGGCGTCGCGCGCAACTATGACTACTACTACCAAGGCGCGTGGCTGCCCCCCCACGCCTTCATGGGTCGTATCCGTGCGGCCCAATGCCAGTAGTGTTTCGGCGCGGATCTTTGTCGGCCTGTCGGCCAAGCTGACGAGCTGACCGTGCAGCTGACGTTAAGGCCAGACCGGATCGAGTCGACTTCTGCCGTCCAGTTGAGGTATTCAGAAAGTCTCGCCTTGAAAAAGACATTAGTTACGGGCGGCGCCGGGTTCATCGGCTCGCATTTGTGTGAACGCCTGCTGGCGCGCGGCGACGACGTGCTCTGCGTCGACAACTACTTCACGGGCACGAAGAAGAACGTCCAGCATCTGTTCTCGAATCCGCTGTTCGAGCTCATGCGCCACGACGTGACCTTCCCCCTCTACGTCGAGGTCACTCGCATCTACAACTTGGCGTGTCCGGCGTCGCCGGTTCACTACCAGTTCGACCCGGTGCAGACCACCAAGACCAGCGTGCACGGCGCCATCAACATGCTGGGGCTCGCCAAGCGGGTAAAGGCCCGCATTCTGCAGGCGTCGACCTCGGAGGTGTACGGCGATCCCGAGATTCACCCGCAGCCCGAGGAGTACTGGGGCAAGGTGAACCCGATCGGCATCCGCAGCTGCTACGACGAGGGTAAACGCTGCGCGGAGACGCTGTTCTTCGACTATCACCGCCAGCACAAGACCGACATCAAGGTCATCCGCATCTTCAACACCTACGGCCCACGCATGCATCCGAACGATGGGCGAGTCGTGTCGAACTTCATCGTCCAGGCGCTGCGCGGCCAGGATATCTCCATCTACGGCACCGGTTCTCAGACGCGGTCCTTTTGCTACGTCGACGATCTGGTCGAAGGCATGCTGCGCATGATGGAGAGCGAGGCGGGCTTCACCGGCCCGGTCAATCTCGGTAACCCTGGAGAGTTCACCATGGTCGAGCTGGCCGAAAAGGTGCTCTCGTTCACCGGTTCCAAGTCGAAGCTGACGTTTCATCCGCTGCCGCAAGACGATCCCAGGCAACGCAAGCCGGTCATCGAGCTGGCCCGGTCCAAGCTCGGCGGCTGGGAGCCCAAGGTTTCGCTCGACGACGGCCTAAAGGAGACAATCGCCTACTTTCGCAAGGCTCTTGCGGAGTAGCCTGCCGCCCATGTGGCGCAAACAACTCAATCTCCGGCCCAGGGCAGCGTCACTCTTCCCACTGAAGGCCCGTGGGGTTATGACGCACAGACCACGTTGACGGACGTAGCGCCGACCGAGCCCACCAAGCCGACCGAGGACGCGAGCCAGCAGCCGGCCCCTGCGTTCTGGAAGCGTCGACGCAAGCGCGGCGACGAGCTCGGTCAGGTGCTGCTGCGTCGTGGACAGATCACGCCTGCCCAACTGCGCGAAGCCTTGCGCCTGCAGACCGAGCAGGGCGGCCATCTGGGCGCCATCTTGAAGCGCATGGGCGCCTGCGACGGGCGCGCCATCGCCGAGGCGCTGCTCGAGCAGGTCCGGGTGACGCGCGGCAAGGGCAAGGCGCGTGACATGGAGGAGCGAGCGCGCGCGTCGCCTTCCCTGATGGGGCTCGCCATTCATTGCCGGCCGCGCCTGACCCGGCTGATCATCCTGTTCTCGGACGTGGCGGCGCTCGGCATCGCCACCGGCCTGGCCTGGCTGCTCGTCACCCATGACGCCCCGGGGCGTGTTCAGCGCTACGGCATTCTCGCCGTGCTGCCGCTGTGCTCGGTGGCATTCCTCTACATTCAACTCTACGCCGCCACTCCGCCTAGTCCGCCGGAAGAGATCCGCCGCACCACGCTGGGCATCACCTTCGTGTGCGCTGGTCTGTGGCTGGTGTCTTTCCTCGTGCGCAGCGGCGGTTGGGATGGGGTCCAGCACCTGGCCTGGCTGCTCACCTGGCTGGTTGCCGTTTCGCTCGTTCCGCTGTCGCGGGGGCTGCTCCGCTGGAAGCTCTCGCGTCGCCGCTGGTGGGGCCAGCCAGCCGTCGTGCTCGGCGCCGGGCGGGTCGGCCGAGCGGTGGTGGCGACCCTGCAGCAGCGGCCCCAGTTGGGCTTGAAGCCCGTCGCGGTGCTCGACGATGATCCGCTGAAACACGGCACGCTCCGCGCGACCTGGGGTGACGACGACATCGAGGTCGAGACCGTGCCCGAGAGCACCGGCGAGCCGCCGAAGTCGACTCCGGAGAGCCCGTCGACGCGCTCGGCCTGGGCGAATTTCTCACAAGTCGAGGAGGTGCCGGTGCTCGGCGGCCTGGAGCTTGCTCCGGTGCTCTCGCAGCGGCTGAAGATTCGCTTCGCGGTCGTGGCCATGCCCGAGGCCGACGCCGCTGCGCTGCTCGGTATCATCGAGCGCTATGCCGAGTCGTTTCAAAGCGTGCTGGCGATCCCGGATCTGTTCGACCTGGCGTACTTCGGCGCAGCCACGCGCGACCTGGGCGGCGTGCTTGGAATAGAAGTGCGACGGCAGCTGCTGCTCACGGGCCCGAGGATAGCGAAGCGCCTGATGGACATGACGATCACCGGCCTTGCCCTGGTCATGGTGAGCCCGATTTTGGCCGCCGTGGCGATCAGTATCGCCTTCGATTCGAAGGGCGGCATCTTCTATCGGCAGAAGCGGCTCGGCCAAGACGGCGTGCGTTTCAAGGCCCTGAAATTTCGTACTATGCACGGCGACGGCGAACGGCGCCTGGCCGAGGTTCTGGATAGTAATTCCAGGCTGCGCAGCGAGTACGAGGAGTTTCACAAGCTCACCGTCGATCCCCGGGTCACGCGAGTCGGTCGGGTCTTACGCAAGTACAGCTTGGACGAGCTGCCCCAGCTCTGGAACGTGCTGGTCGGGGACATGAGCCTGGTCGGCCCGCGCCCCTATCTCGAGCGCGAGATCCCGGAAATGGAGCAAAAGGAGGCGATCATTCTGCGCGTAAAGCCCGGTATCACCGGGATCTGGCAGGTCACGGAGCGCAACGCCTCCACCTTCGAGCGCCGCCTGCATATGGACGTGGAGTACGTGAGGAGCTGGTCCCCGTGGCTCGACATCTACGTCCTGGCGCGCACCGTTCCGGTGGTCCTGGGCGGCACGGGGTCGTGAGATGCAGAAGATTGCCGGCGCCGGGGGGGCGTGCAAAAACCTCGTTCAAAGCCCAGGTTCGCACGTGCCCACCCTTCCATGACCCAAGGACCCCCGACGTCTTCACACAGCTCGCGGCCGCCGTCGGCGCGAGGGGGCTTGGACGCCGGGCGCCTGATGACGTCGCTGGCTGCTGGCGGCTCGGTGTTGCTCGTCGCGATCACAGCGGTGGTGCTGTGGCCGCGCACTTACGGCACGCAAGCCACGCTGGTGCTCGACGGCAATCCGAGCATCGAGAATCCGACGGCGCTGGCTGGTCGCATCGAAGCTGCGCTGCTGGAACGAGAACAGCTCGCGACGGTCGCCATGGATCTGCCGCCCGAGCTGCGCTCTCCGGATCCGATTGGACGCCTTCGCGCTGGTATCCACGTACAGGCCGGCGCCCCATCACGCTATAGCGTCGAATTCCGCGGTAGCGATCCGCCGAGCGTCCAGCGCATCGCCAATCGCCTCGCCGACCGTGCCGTCGTGCTCGTGCCCAAGCTCACGGTGTCGGCGGACGACGTCGCGCCGATGAAGGAGCTGGCGGCGCGCAGTCGCGCCGTTTCGGAGTTTTTGACGGCTCACCCGGAGATGACCGTCGAGCAGGTCACCAACAAGCCGCACAACGCCGCCGGCGACGGAGCGCTCGACCTGCTGCGCACCGAGAAACAGCAAATCGAGCTGCGTTTGCTGGCCAACGCAGACGACAATCCGTATCGCGACGAGGCCGACGACCCGGCACAGCTCAATCGCCGGCTGGCCGAAATCAAAGCCACCATCGCTCGCCGCGAAGCTGCTCTTCGGCAGCCTCGGGCGCCGGCGTCAGCGTCGGCCTCGCCCGAGCTCACGGCCGAGTGGCGCGCTCTGCTCAGCGAGCTCGGCAAAGCTCAAGCCCAGGCCGCGACTCCCCCTCCCGCCGTCACCGCGCGCGTCACGGTCCGCGCACCCCTGCCGACCAGCCCGCTCACCCCCAATCGCCTGATGCTCACGACGGTCGCCATTCTGTTGTCGCTCGCGGCAGCGATGGTGGCTTACGTCTTGCCGCGTCGAGCGCAGGCGGGACGGCACGGGCCGCGCAGCAGCCATCCTGCTCGCTTGCGGAGTGACGCCCCACCCAGCTCGCGGCACGCGGGCGAAGCGCCGTCCGCTTCCCCGCCTCCCGGACGAAGCGACCCACCTCCCGGACGAAGCGACCCACCCCCTCGTCCCCGCAGCGACCCGCCGCCAGGTCCCGTGGCCCCACAGCGCCCGGTGGTGCTCTCCTCGTCGCCCCCGGCGCCCGGGAAGGCAGCTCACGAGGTGAAGCGTTCGATCACTCATCCCGGTGGCCTGGCCGCAGCGACCGCAGACGCGCTGGCCGCGACTTCACTCCCGGCGCCGCCGGCTGCGCCCAAGGGCACCTCGACGCCCCTGCCGGGACTGCTCGGCTCTCGTCCGCCGCCCGGCGCCGGCAGCTACTCGGTCTCGTCGTCACACCCACCACCATTCGATCCGGGCGGCGGCGGTCGCACCTCGGTCGAACGCCTCCGGCCCCTCAATTCAGCCCACCCGCCACCAGCAAACTCGACGCCGTCACGCCCGCCAGCCCAGCCCACACCGCCCGCTGAGGTCGTGCGGCCCGCTGAGGTCGTGCAGCCCGCTGAGGTCGCCCGACCTGCTGCAGAGCCCACGCAGCCCCACGGCTCCGTGGCTCCGCTGCCCGAACCTCCGCAAATCATGAGCCGTCCTCCGGCGCTCGATCCGGAAGCCGAGCGTTGGGCAGCGCATTTCGAAACCGTGCCCCCTCCCGCCGAGACCGAGAAAGCCCCGCGCAAGCGCAGCGGTCGCTGGAAAACGCAGGTCATGGGCTCGATGGTGCCGCTCGAGGCGAGCAGCATGCGCGACGAGCGCCCGCCCGACAGCGAAGCTTCCGGCGCCCCTTCGGTGCATTACGTGCGCGAGCAGCCGATGGAGGTGCGCTCGAGCCTCAATATCGAGCAGCGTGAGATGCCCTTCGGCTGGACGCCGCGCATCGACCCCGCACAGCCCTGGGTGGCGGCGCTGTGCGACGCCGTGCTCCAGCAAGCGCGTGCCCAGCACCTGTGCCTGGCGGTTACGGGCAATTCCGGCAACGGCAAGGCACAGCTCGCCTCGGCGCTCGCCCTGGCGCTCGCCAACGGCGGCGCCAAAGTGCTGCTGCTCGAGGCCGACTTCGACGACCCTCAGCTGCAGCATACACTTGAGCTGGCTGTGCCAAGCGGCGCTGGCTTTTCGCAGCAGCTCACCACGCGGCGGGGCGCCATGGGCGATCGGCCATGGATCGTCGTGCGTTGTTCGCCCAACCTGCAGGTCCTCGCCGAGGGTCGTTTGCGCTCGCCCGGCCTGCTGGCGTCCGAGCAATTCGGTCGCGCCCTGGGCGAGCTCAGCCTGAGCTACCAGGTGGTCGTCATTCACGCTCCGAGCGTCGGCCGCCTCGACGACCTGGAGGTCATCGACGGCCTGGTCCAGGGTGCGGTGCTGCTCAAGCCGGGTCTCGCCCCGGCCGTCTGCTTCGGAGCCAACCCTCTGAGAGCGGTGCTTTCGCCGTGAGCCGCAACTTCACTGAGCGCGGCGCGTGAGCGCCTGCTTGGCGACGATCTTCACGAACTCGGGATCGCGCAGCAGGTAGCGCGCCGCAAGGCGTCGTGGCTCACGCCCCAAGCGGAACGCCCACTCCAGACCAGCGCGCGACATCCAGGCCGGAGCTCGCGGCACGGTCCCGGCGGCGAAGTCCACCGCGGCGCCGAAACCCACCAGCACCGCGGGCGCGAGCCGGCTGCGGTTGCGATCGCTGAACAACTCCTGCTTGGGCGCGCCCAGGCAAACGAAGATTAGCTGCGCCGAGGCGCGCGCCAGGCGGTCGACGCATTCACGCTCGGAGTCGTCGGCCTGAAGCCCCAGGCGAGGCGCCAAAGTATCCACGATTTGCAGGGCGGGAAGCCGTAGGCGCAGGTTGAGCGCCGCGCGCTCCGCGACGCCGGGTCCGCCGCCGAGCAGCACGATGCGCCAGCCCTCCCGCTCGGCGCGCGCTAGCAGCGGTTCGAACAGATCGGAGCCGGAAAGCTTGGCCGGCAGCGGTGTGCCGAGCAGTCGCGCCGCCCACAGCACCGGCGTGCCGTCGACGAAGGACAGCTCGGTGCGCCCGTAGGCCTCGCGAAACGCCAGGTCGTGCTCTGCCTGCACGACGTGATCGACGTTCGGGGTGAAGACCGTGCCACCGCGCCCCTGCCGCACGAGCTGCGCCACAGCTTCGATCGCGGCGTCGACCCCAAGCGCGTCGAGCTCCAGCTCTCCAATGCGGATGCGTTGCGACGTAACGTTCACGCGAAGCTGAGTCTACCCACCCAGCTCGTCTTGCCCCACTTCACCGCCGCCTTGGCGATCTCGGCGATCGTCTCGGCCGGAGCCACCGCGGAGGTAACCTCGACGCGGGGGATTGTGCGAAACCGTCCGACGTTCTGGTCGTCCAGAATGCGGATAACGTCGTACATGCCTCGCTCGACTCGAACGATGCGATACGTCACGCCGCTCACCTGGACCATACCTTTGACTTGCATTTGGTTCGGCTCTCCTGGCTGCGTGTGCAGTGGGGACCAACCCCATACATACTGCGACACGGCAACGCTGTGAAGGCAAAACGCCCAAACGCTCGAGAGCCACGTCTGGCGCCAGCCTAGTCAATCTTCTAGCGGGCCTTCGCTTTCCGCAGCGTTTCCGCCGGGCAACAACTCAATCTCTCAGTGTGGAGAGGCCATGACGAAGGGGTTACTGCGGACGCGTTGCCCGTGAGTACAGTACCAACGGCTGGGGGGCGGTGCCCACACGAGCTTCGTGGTATGTGCACAGCTCGGTAGAGACCAGCATGATCGACGCGCATTCCGGCTCAGACTCACTTGCGATGCTATGCGACCACGTCGCGCAGTTGGGCTCGGTGCTTGTCTGCTACTCGGGCGGTATCGACAGCGCCGCGCTGCTCGCCATTTCTCATCTCGCGCTCGGACCGCGCGCGGTTGGCATGACTGCCGTGAGTCCGAGCCTGCCGGCGAGTGAGCGTGCCGACGCCGAGCGCATCGCGCGCGAGATAGGCGCGGAGCATCGCCTGGTCGAGAGCGCCGAGCTGCTGCGCGATGGCTACGTTCAGAACGGCCCGGACCGCTGCTTTCACTGCAAGAGCGAGCTGTACGATATCGCCGAGCGCAAGCGCAAGGAATGGCAGCTCGACGTGGTGCTGAACGGAACGAACATCGACGACCTGGGCGACTACCGGCCCGGGCTCGAGGCAGCCAGGCTTGCTGGCGTTCGCAGCCCCTTCGTCGAGCTCGGCATGCGCAAGGCCGACGTTCGCGAGCTGGCCAAGCGCCTCGGGCTGAGCGCCTGGGACAAGCCGGCGGCGGCCTGTCTGTCGAGCCGCATCCCCTACGGCACGAGCGTGACGCCCGAGCGCCTGAGTCAGGTGGGGGGCTTCGAGGCCGAGCTACGAGCACTCGGCTTTCGCCGCTCGCGGGTGCGCTACCACGACCAGATCGCACGCATCGAGCTAGAGCTCGAGGAGCTGCCGCGCCTGCTCGAGCCCAACGTGCGTGAAGCCGTGGTCTCGGCAGGCAAGACTCACGGCTTCACGTACATCACACTCGATTTGGGCGGCTACCGCACCGGCTCCCACAACGAAGTGCTGCGGGGCCGGTCTTTGCCGATCGTGTAGCTCAGCGGTGTCTCGTGGGTTTGGGGCCCCAGCCCCAAACCCTGCTTGCTGAGACGTCGTGTCGGGTCGTCCGCTAAGGTGTGCTCAGCGACGATCGCGGCGTGGGCCGCGGTCGCGGTCACCGCCGCGGCCGCCACCGCGATCGCGGTCACGACCGCCGCCGCCGCGGGGGGGACCGCCGCCCTGCTCACGAGAGCGAGCGATGCGCTCCTTGGCAGCTTCGCCCTCGGCGCCCTCGGGGAACGGGAGCAGCTCGCGGCGCGTCAGGCGAACCTTGCCGTCGCGCTCGACGCTGATCACCTTCACCTCGATCTCCTCGCCTTCCTTCAAGACGTCGGCCGGATTCTCGATGCGCTCGTGCGCGATCTCCGAGACGTGCAAGAGCGCCTCGTTGTTTGGCAGAATTTCAACGAACGCGCCGAAGTCCACCAGGCGCCGGATGGTGCCCTTGTAGATGCGGCCGACCTCGGGCTCTGCAGTCAGGCCCTCGATGATCTGGATCGCGCGCTTGACCGCGTCCGAATCGGCGCTCGCAACCGCCACCGTGCCGTCGTCGTTCACGTCGACGCTGCAGCCAGTCTGGTCGATGATGCCCTTGATGGTCTTGCCACCGGGGCCGATGATGATGCGGATCTGGTCCGGCTTGACCTTGACGGTCGTGATGCGCGGAGCCCAGCGGTTGATCTCGACGCGCGGGACGTTGAGCGTCTCGGCCATCCTACCCAGGATGTGCAGGCGACCTTCGCGAGCCTGATCGAGCGCCTGCTCCAGCACGCGCCGCTCCAGACCCTCGATCTTGATGTCCATTTGGATGGCGGTGATGCCCTTGTCGGTACCGCACACCTTGAAGTCCATGTCGCCCAGGTGATCTTCGTCGCCGAGGATGTCGCTCAAGATCGCGACCTTGCCCTGCTCCGTGATCAGGCCCATGGCGATGCCCGCGACCGGCTTCTTGATCGGCACGCCGCAGTCCATCAGGCTCAAGCTGGCGCCGCACACGCTGGCCATCGAACTCGAGCCGTTCGACTCGAGGATCTCGCTCACGATGCGAATCGTGTACGGGAAGTCTTCGTGTGGGGGCAAAAGCCGCGTGACAGCGCGCTCTGCCAGCGCGCCGTGACCAACCTCGCGACGGCCCGGGCCGCGCATCGGCTTGGTCTCACCCGTGCTGAAGGGCGGGAAGTTGTAGTGCAGCATGAAGCGCTTCCAGCTCTCGCCCGTGAGCGCGTCGATCTTCTGCTCGTCGCTGGCGGTGCCGAGCGTGGCAGTGACGATGGCTTGAGTCTCGCCGCGCTGGAACAGCGCCGAGCCGTGAACGCGCGGCAGCAGGCCCACCTCGCACGAAATCGGGCGGATGGTC
>DATDEV010000254.1:0-2171 GCA_036522995.1 Polyangiaceae bacterium | reverse complement strand
CGCCAGGCGGCACCCATGCAAAAGCGCGTCGAGCCGGCGGCTTTGGCGCGGCGGGCGCTCTCGATCACTTCCTCCACCTTGAGCATCGCCTCGCCCTTGACCGCCTGATGGTGCGACGACTGGGGGCAGTAAGCGCAGTCTTCCGGACAGCCGCCCGTCTTCACGCTGAGCAGGGTGCAGAGCTGGACGGTGTCTTCCGAGTGATGCGCCAGGTGCACGGCCCGCGCGCGGTCAATCAGCTGAAACAAGGGCAGGTCGTGGAGCTCCCGCACTTCGGCGAGGGTCCAGTCGTGGCGGAGAGCGCTGGTGGCGGCGGTTTGGATGCTGGCTGACATGTCGAGAAGGACCGACGTTTAGCGTCAGGCTGCCCGCCCGTCCAGTTTGGGCTATAGTGCTCGCAGATGTTCGGGATCACGCTCCGCGTCACGTGTTGTTGCCGTCCCCTCCGGACGGCCTGACTCGACGCAAGCTTGCTCGAACCGCCGTCCGCGACCGTGGGCGGCCGGTCTCCTGAAGCAGGGACCCAACCTGTCTGGCTGCCGCCCGATTCTCAACGATTCGGAGCCTTCGCATGAGCCAGTTACATCTGTACAACAGCCTCAGCCGCAACATCGAGCCGTTCGAGCCCATCACACCCGGCAAGGCCCACGTCTACAGCTGCGGCCCCACCGTCTACAGCCGCCAGCACCTGGGCAACCTGCGGCCGTACGTGATGGCCGACCTGCTCACGCGCGTCTTGCGCCTGAGCGGCCTCGAGGTCCGGCACGTGATCAACATCACCGACGTCGGGCACCTGACCGATGATGCGGATCAGGGCGACGACAAGCTCGAGCTGGCTGCGCGCAGGAGCGGCGCCTCGGCGCTCGAGGTCGCCCGCATCTGGACCGAGCTCTTCCGTCGCGATCTGTCGCTGCTCAGCGTGCGCGAGCCGGACGTGTGGGCGCGGGCCACCGAGCACATTCCCGACCAGATCGAGATGATCCGGCTGCTCGAGGCCAAGGGCTTCACCTATCGCGCTGGCGACGGCTTGTACTTCGACACGGCGCGCGACCCCAACTATGGCGCGCTGTCGCGCCTGCGAGCGACGCACCAGCACACCCGGCTCGAGCCGGGCGTGCGCCGCGACAAGCGCAACCCCGCCGATTTTGCGCTCTGGAAGCTGTCCCCGAGCAACGGTCCGCGCCGCCAGCTCGAGTGGCCCAGCCCCTGGGGCACGGGCTTTCCCGGCTGGCACATCGAGTGCAGCGCGATGGCCAGCAAGTACCTGGGTCCGCGCATCGACATTCACACCGGCGGCGTCGATCACGTGGCGGTGCACCACACCAACGAGATCGCCCAGTCCGAAAACGCGCTCGGCACGCGGCCCTGGGTCAATTTCTGGCTGCACGGAGCGTGGCTCGAGCTCGACGGCGAGAAAATCTCCAAGTCGCGCGGCCACGAGCGCGAGCCTCCGAACCTCGACCACCTCTCGCCGCTGGGCGTGTCGCCGGGCGCCTTCCGCTACTACCTCTACACCGCGCACTACCGCAGCCCGCTCGCGCTTTCGGGTGAGGCGCTGCGCGGCGCCGAGACGGCGCGGCGCAGGCTACGCGCCATCGTGCGCGCGGGCGGCGACGCCGAGGCGAGCTTCGGCTCGGCGAGCCGCTCGCTCGAGGCGCTGCGCGAAAAGTTCCACGCGGCCTTGCTCGACGACCTGGACGCGCCACGCGCGCTGGCCGTGCTATGGCAGATCGCCGACCAGCCGGACCCGCTGCCGCTGCGAGCCCGCCTGATCCGCGATCTGGGCGACACCATCGGCCTGTCGCTCAACGGCAGCGCCCCGGTGACCGACGACGACGCGCTGGTCGAAGCGCTGGTGGCCCGACGTAGCGCCGCCAGAGAGGCTCGGGACTTCGCGCTCTCCGACGCACTGCGGGCCGAGCTGGTCGCCTTGGGCGTCGTGCTCGAGGACTTGCCCTCCGGCTCTACGTGGCGGCGCGTGTGAGTCCAGGCGGCTCGCGTGGTAGGGTGCGGGTCAACTTCTCTTTCAACTAAGGGTGCAGCATGGGTCTTCCGCTTGTTCGAACCTGCTTGATGCTGACTGGGCTCTTCTCGGTTTGGGGCTTGGCGGGCGGCTGCTCCGGGGCTCCGGGGAAGCGAGCGGTATATGAAGGCGGTGGTGAGGGAGGTCT
>DATDEV010000253.1:0-8229 GCA_036522995.1 Polyangiaceae bacterium | reverse complement strand
CCGTCTTCGCGGAGCGCTTTGCCCGCCTGCTGGGCGAAGCTCCGCTCACTTACGTCGCGCGCTGCCGCATGCAGCTCGGCGCCCGCCTGCTCGAAACGACGGACGACACCGTCCTTCAAGTGGCTCTGAGCGCCGGCTACGAATCCGAGGCCGCCTTTAGCCGCGCGTTCAAGCGTGAGTTCGAGCTCCCGCCCGCGCGCTATCGGAGTCAGCGGCGCGCGCGAGACCAAGCAGCCGTGCGCTAGGTCATGCGGGCTGCGCCCCGGAGTGGCGATGTCACCACGGGATCGAGCCGTCGTCGTTGGTGAAGGTGCCGCTGGGTCCATCGGGGCCGAGTAGCGCGAGGCGCACTGGTTCGCGTGCTGCTTCGGTGACGGTGCGCGGTCCGCTGTGGCCGTTCAGGTCGGTGGCGGTGTGGCCGGGGCAGGCGAGGTTTACCTTGATCGAGGTGCCTGCGAGCTCTTGCGCGAAGGCGATGGTTATGGCGTTGAGCGCGGTCTTCGAGGGGCCGTACGCCACGCCGCCGATGCCTGGCATGGGAAACGCGGGATCGGTAATGGCGGTGAGCGACCCGATGCGGCTCGAAAGGTTGACGATGCGGCCTGCTGGCGCCTCGCGCAGGAGCGGCAGCATCGCCTGGGTCACGGCGATCACGCCGAAGACGTTGGTCTCGAACACAGCGCGGACGTCGTCGAGCGACGCCTCGCTCGGCGCACCGCTGCTGCGGATGTCGGCGAGTGTCGCCGCGCGCGGCTCACCGCTCACGGCGATCCCCGCGTTGTTGACGAGGACGTCGAGCCGGCCGAGCTCGCGACGGATGCGCAGCGCTGCCGCCGCGATCGAGTCGGCGCGGGTGACGTCGAGCTCGCAGGCGCGGGCATGGCCGCCGATCTGTTTCGCGGCGGCCTCGCCGCGCGTAGCGTCGCGCGCGCCCACGAGGACCGTGAAGCCGCGCGCGGCGAGCTCGCTCGCGATCGCGTGACCTATGCCTTTGTTGGCGCCAGTGACCAGTGCGACTTTGTTTTCGTGCATGTCCCCGAGATAGCGCTCGAATAGTGCGCGGACTTGGCGATTCTTGGCGCTCGAACCAGGCGTACCGAAAGGTAAAATAGCGCCAAGAATGCACAAGCCCCAGGCCCGCTCACGGACTATGCTGCGGGCTTGGCGGCTCGTAAGGACGTCCTTTCGCTCTCGGTCCCCAGCTTGCGCGCCCTGCGCTGGTCGAGCGACGAGCTCTACGTCGGGATGAAGGAGACGTACACGATCACCCGCGTCGAGGCGGGGCGCTCCTCCTTCTCTACCCGTGGGAAAGTCTGGTCGAGCGGTCCTGGCTCGCTGCGGATCCAGGAGCCTGGTGACGTCGTGCGCGACCTCTCTCGCGACGGCCCGACGGCGTGTCAGATCGTCGCCTTCCCGCCGCGCACCGTGGAGAGCGTGATCGGCAAGGCGCGTCTTCGCCTTCATCCTCATCTTGCGGCGGGCGACACGCGCGGCGCTGCCTTCCAGCGCCTCCACGACGCCGTGCAGGCCGGCGCAGGTCGGCTCGCGCTCGAGGTCGCTGTCGCCGAGGCAATCTCCGCGCTGTCGGCGATCGGCGATGCGAAGTGCGAGCACACCCGCTCGGTGCGTCGCGCGATCGAGCTCCTTCGCGAACGCCTCGACGACTCAGTGACGCTCGACGCTCTCGCCGACCATGCGGGCACTGACAAGTTCCATCTGTGCCGCGCGTTCCGAGCGCAGGTCGGTTTGCCGCCGCACGCCTACCTCACGCGGCTGCGGATCATGCGAGCGAAGGAGTTGCTCGCGGCGGGCGTCAGGCCGAGCGAGATCGCACCGCGCGTGGGGCTCTGCGATCAGAGCCAGCTGAACCGCCACTTCCGGCGCATCGTGGGAACGACGCCGGGCGCGTATGCGCGCAACGTCCAGCCGTAGAAGCGAAAGGACGGGCGAGCGCGAGAGCCTGACCAAGTGTCGGTCGGTTTACGCTGGGCGCTCGGCCGGCTACGCTTGCCGGCTGATGGGCGCACCACTTCCAGCCGGGCAGCTACCGCTCTGTCGGGGCTGCGGCGCGATCGCGCCGCTGGAGCAGAGTCGCTGTGAGGGCTGCCAGCGCGAGCTCGAGTCGCCGCGCTGGTGGGTCCCGGTGGCTGCAGAGCAGCTGCTCTGGGCGCGCGTGTGGGTATCGTTCGAGTGTCGTGCCTGCGGGCATCGCTCCCCGATCGACTACCTCGACGTCGACGGTTCGGTGCAGTGCCTGAGCTGCGGCATCGAGCAGCGCTTCGAGAACAAGCATTGGTGGACCGCCCTCGAGCACGCGCACGCCGTGGCGGATCTGTGCGGGCCCCACGCCGAAGGGCTGCTGCCCGCGACTGAAATCTCCATCGCCGAGCTCAACCCGCACGCGGCGATTGGGGTGAAGCGAAGCGCCGCCGACGTCGAGAAGGGCGAGCAGGCACTGCGCCTGTCGGCGTCGCCCGGCGCGCCGCTCTGCGACGAGTGTGGCGGGCTGCTTCAGGTCGTGAATCGAGCCGAGCGGGGCCTGCTGCTGCGTTGCGAGCCCTGTGCGGCCGAAAAGCGCTACTCGCTGCCCAGTGCGCTGTCGCAGCGCGTGCGTGCCTTGCAAGGCGTGGTGGCGCCAGCCCACGAAGAGGGGCGGCTCGAGGCGGTGCCCCGCGAGGAAAATGGCGTCGTGGCGCTCGGCTGTCCGACTTGCGGCGCTGCCCTGAGCGTCGACGGCTCGAGCATCGTCACCTGTCAATATTGCAAGACGTCGAGTCGCGTGAATGCTCGTGCGCGCGGCAAGTCGCAGAAGGACGTCGAGCCGGCGCCATTCTGGCTGCTGTTCGCGGGCCGCTCGGCTTTGCGCGGCAAGCTCGAGAGTCGCGCCGAAGCCGCGCGCAACAAGGCGCGCAAAGAGAACCAACGCGCCGTCCAGCAGCGCGCCGAAGCACGTGCCATGGATCGCCCGCGCGCGGCGTCGTCGCGCCAGCAGAAGTGGGGGCTCAAGCAGACCAGCCTGCTCGCCACGGCGATTGCCGGTAGCCTCGGCTTCGGCGTGTTGATGTACAGGCTCGAGCAGAATCGCGCGAAAGAGAACGAGCGCCTGACGGCTCAGCGCCAGCAAGAATGGCAGGCCACCAAGCGCGTCGAAGCCGAGCAGGCCGGTGCGCGGCAGCGCAGCGTCGAGGCGAATCCGGGCAAGCCGTTCGCGCTGAACCTGACGCTGGACGTCGTGAAGGCCGAAGGCAAGCCGCTCAAACCCGGCACGCCTTGCGTGGTCTACGCGACGGGCCTGGACGATTCGGTCAAAGAGCTACACGTCACCTGCGGTTCGGTTGCGCTCTACGATTCGACCTTCCAGGTCTCCGGCATGCGCATGATGGACCGCGAGCTGTATCGCTCCGATGCCGACCAATCGCCCGCAGGCCTCCGCTACCACGACACCGGGCAGCGCACGAATGGCTCCGAGATCACCCTGGACACCAAGCTCGGCCAAGCCGTGATCTCGAGTCAGATCGTTCCGCTCTTTCGCGTCGAGCTCGGCCCTCACCACGAAGCCAAGGCCCGCGCCAAGTCCAAGTCGGCCACCATGCGCACGAAATGATGTCAGGCGTTCACTTGGGGGGGGCGCACTCGGGGTCCTCGCGGTCGATGTTGTCGTCGCCGTCGTTGTCGATGCCGTCGCCGCAGATCTCGGAGCTGCAGTCGTCGACGACGCAGTCGCAGTCGTTGTCGATGCCGTCGCCGCAGATCTCTTCCGCTTGGCAGACGTTGCAGTCGTCTTCGTCGGCGGTGCCGTTGCAGTTGTTGTCGAGGGAGTCGCCGCAGATGTCGACGCAGCGGCACTGAGTGTCGTCGGAGGTGTGGGTCCAGAACGCGCGGTGGTTGCCGTCCTCGATGGATTGGAAGGGCGCCCAGAACGCGGCATAGCCGGGGTCTTTGGCCGTCGGATCGACGGCGGCGATCCAGATTTGGTCCTTCTTCGTGTCGGCGGGGCGCACCACCGAATAGGCGCGCAGGCTCGAGAACGCGAGCCAGAAGGTACCGGGCTTGGTCGACGGGGCCCAGGTCGGCATCGAGTTGCCGAGGCCGGTCAGGCCGTCCTCGTTGTTGACGCGCTGATTGAGGCGCACCATCGAGACGACCTCGCCGCTGCTGACGTTGAAGAGGCGCAGCTCCGCGCTCACCGCATCTTTGGATTTACCCTCGGCGTGGACGTAAGCGATGTGCTTGCTGTCCGGGCTCCAAACGGGGAAGAAGTTGTTGTCGTCTGCGCTCCCGCTGGCGATCACGACGTCGGGGTCGCCCCAGGCGCCCTGGTCGTAGCTCAAGATGGCGATCGAGCCGCTCTCGACGTCTTTGTTGCCACCCTTGGTGCCGAGCGTGATCGCGACGCGGTCGCCGGTGGCTGCCCAATCGGGGTGCGTCGCTACCGTGCCGCTCGGGAGCGATACGACGCCGGCATTGTCGCCGACGGTTTCGCCGGTGTTGGCGTCGATCAGCGTGAGCACGCCATTGGCGGCTACCAGCAGCTGCTGGGCGTCGGGCGAGAAGGTCGTCCACGCCGAGGCCATGCCCTCACCCATTCCCGGCATCATGCCGGGCTTGGGCTTGGGCATGCCTGGTGCTGGCATCATGGGCATGGGAGCCGCGGCGGTGGCGCCGGCGGGGATGATGACCTCTCGCTCGGGCACCGAGACGACCCGCAGCTTTTCACCTCCGTACCCCACGGCCAGCCGCTTGCCGTCGCGCGAGAGCGTGTGGCAGGCGACGCAGGTGCCCGCGTCTGCGGCGGCGGGGTCGGTATAGAACTTCTCCGGAATTTCGTTCGAAACGGTGGCGCGCATGATGCCTTGCGTGCCCGTCGACCAATAATAGATGGCGCCCTCCACGGCCGCGTCGCTGAACAGCAGCGTGATCGGAGCTGACGACCAGGCGTCGCTCGGATCGGCGGTGCTCAGCCCGGATACGACGAGCTCGACCGAAGCTGCGCGATTCGACTCGGCGATCCAATCCCACTGCTCGTCGCTAGGAGTCCAGCTCGCGGAGGAGGTGTAGACGGTGACGGTGGTCTTCGGCCCGACGAAGCGCAGCTCGAACAGATCGTTTTCGCCGGTCTTCCAGTCGTGTCGGATGCGCGACACGTTGATCGGAAACATCGTCTCATGCGAGGGATAGATGATGGCCGGCTCTCGGGCGGCAGTGCTGCCGGGGTCGTGCAGCGTCGCGCCATCGAAGAGGTCGGCAGCGTCGTCGGGCGCGCCGGTGTCGATGAAGCTTTGGTCGCCCTCATGATCGGCACAGGGCGTGGCCCCGCAGGGCGTGTCGTCGCTAGCGTTGCCGTTGCCGTTGCCGTTGCCGCCGTTGCTTTTGCCGCCCAGGTCTAGCGGTCCTGCGGGGCCGCTGGCGCCCGAGCCCGCGCCCGAGCCTTTGTCCTGGCCCATGTCGGCTTCCTTGCCACCACAACCGGCAAAGGCGGCGGTAAGCACGCTGACGAGGAGCAAGCACGAGGAGCGGCTGGGTAGTTGAAAGGGGTCGAGCAAGAGGGCCTCCGACAGCATTATGGGGGCGGCGTAGCTTTTTTCTGAGGGCTAGCGCAGCAATTCACCGAGCTGCTTGCGATAGGGAGACGTCGGATAGAGCCGTTCGAAGTTGGACGCTCGCGACAACGCTGCCGTGCGGCGGCCGAGCGCTACCAGCGCAGAAACGGCAATCAGCTCACGCTCTTGCGCCATTTGGCCTCGCGGGTAGAGGCGGGCATGCTCCTCCGTGAGCTGCAAGGCCCGGGCGGGCGCTTGAGGGAGGGCAAGCCGTGCGTCCCGTAGCAGCTCGAGCTCGCTGGCGGCCGCTGCGGGACTGGCCGTAGGCCGATCGTTGAGGGTCGGGCCTGCCGCAACGGACGCGGCTGCCCCCGCGCGAGGCCTCGTCGCGACTGCGTCGGGGGCGCTGATGGCGGACTCCTGGGCGTCGCTGGTCGGAGCGGCGGAGGCCGTCGTCTTGTGGCCTTCCTGGACCGACGGGCTGGGCGCGGGCGCAACCACGTTCGAGGGAGCGCTGGCGCTCGCGGTCGTCGGGCGCGGGACCTCGGCGGATGCAGAGCGATCAGCTGCCACATTCGATGGGCGTCGAGGCGCTGCACCCTGCTCCACCGCGAGCGCGGACGGGGTCAGAGGCTGCGGTTCGACCTCGACGCCGACCACGGCCGGGGGCGCAGGCTGCGAGCCGCGCAGAGCTAGCCAGACGACCACCGCTGACGCACCGCCAAGTCCGCCGAGACCCCACTTTTTCCAGGGGCTGACGCGAGCTGGCGGCTGAGGCGTGCTCACGTCGATACCCTGCAAAGCCAGCCGCGAAGCCAGCGACGCGAGCTCGGCCGCGTCGGGTCCGTTGTCGCGGAGCGCAGAGAGTCCGGACGTGAGCGGCGATGGCTGCTGAGCGAGCAGGCGCGCCAGCTCTTGCTCCTCGTCAACCGACGTCACGGGCACCTCCCGGCTGAGCTTGGCTCTCCCGCTCGAGCTCTCGACGGAGCTCTTGCCGCGCCGCCAAGATGCGCGAGTAGACCGTTTGCATCGGTGCGCCGAGCGCCTCGGAAACTTCGGCGAGCGTGAGCTCCTCCACCTCGTACAGAATGAGCGCTGCGCGCTTGTCTTCTCCCAGCCCCTCGAGCGCGCGCATCAAGCGCTGCCGCTGTGCAGCCTGCTCGAGCTGGTCACGCTGCTCGGGCGTACCGCCGCTCTCTGGCACCTCGCCGAAAGGGATCTCGTGGCGGGCACGGGCGCTGCGGCGGTAGTCGGAAGCGACGCGGACGCAGATGCCATAAAGCCAACCGCGCAGAGAGTCTCCGTCGAAATCGGGCAGGCGGCGGTGCACGACGATCATTACTTCCTGACAGAGGTCCTGGGCTTCGCGGCTCGGCACGCCCAGGTTCAGCAACGTTCGCCAGAGAAAGCGCGCGTGCTGCTCGAAAATTTCTTGAAAGCTCGTGGCAGCCGGTCGAGGCATGAAGGAACGAGGAGCATCGAAGGCGTCCTCCCCGTGCAATGGAGGCTCGACCCTACATTTCTGATCCCTGGTGGGCTACTCCGTCGAAGAGCACCCCGAGGCCGAGCTCGGCGGCGATCATCAACCCGCCGGGCTCGAAGGCCACCCGCTTCTCGCCTTCGGTCGTGCGATACACGTAGGAATCTGGCGATACTGGAAAGTGGGCTTGGAGCCCGGCGCTGACCAGGAAGTGGCTGCCGAAGAGCCAGCCTCCCCGTACCGCGGCCCCGGGCAGGACGAACCAATCGTTCCTCGTTTGGGGCTCGAGCACGTCGCGGCTTCGCGCGTGCAGACGTCCGGCTCCGAAGCTGCCGCACGCGCTCCACCACACCCTGTCGGTAAGGCCCTGCAGCGGGCAAATGCTTCCGCTCAGCATCAGGAACGAAGTCTCGAGCGACCCCGAGCCGAGGTCGGTGCGCTGTGGAAAGAAGGCGCCGGCCTCGACGCCGAGCCCCCAAAATCCTCGCGGTTTGACGGATGCCAGCAGCCCCACGCCTCCCGCCGTGGAAGGCAAGATGCCCATCGCGACCAGCCCCGACGCCAGGAATACGACGTGTCTCGGCCGTGCTCGCGCTTGCTCCAGGCCAGGGGCAGTTTCGATTTCGCGCGTTTCATCGCTTGGCGCAGGCGGGGGGGGCTCGGCTGCTGGAACCACGATTTCGGCGGGCGGGGGCTCAGCTGCCGGAGCGGGTGCGTCCACGAGTAGCGCGACGACGAGCGTGAGCGGCTCATCGAGCGATGCGCAGCTCGCGTCGCCCACCACCTCGCGCTCGCCATAGGCGGGCCCGTCGCTCGTCTCTTGCGTCACACGCGCCACGACGCGCGCTAGGCCCTTTTCTTCCACGCGCGTGAGCCTCACGCGGATCACCATCGAGCCTTCGCTGCCAAACGCCGCGCGCCCCAAATACGCCTCGACCCCGGCCTGCAAGGACGCCCCCCGCTCGCAGTCAGCCTCCAAGGCGCCGCGATCCCACTGCAGCACCGCCAACGGAGCGTCCATCGAGCGGCCTTCTATCGTTTTCCCATGGCCCGAGCAAACCGAGCGTGGGCGCCGCCTTCGGCGAGCGGGGAGGTGGGGCCAGCTGCGCCGCTGGCCCGAGCCGTTCAGAAGGCTTCGTAGCCGAGGTTGAACGAGGGCATGACGATGGTCTTCAGGCCCTCCATGCTGGTGATGCGGAGGTCCATGCC
>DATDEV010000252.1:0-4505 GCA_036522995.1 Polyangiaceae bacterium | reverse complement strand
TCGCGGGGCGACGTAGACATTTCCGGTAGCTCGCCCAGCTCCTCGCGGGCGCGCCGGGCGCGGTCGATGTACAGGTTGGTGGCGACGCGGAATAGCCAGGCGCGGGGGCTGTCGATTTCGGGGCGAATCATGGTGCCCAGCGTGACCAGAGCGCGGGCCAGCGTGTCTTGCGCCAGATCTTCGGCATCCCAGGGGCTGCGCGTGAGGTGCCGGCAGTAGCGGTACAGCTCCGGGCGCAGTGGCTCGAAGCTTTGACTGAAGCGCCGACAGGTGTCGCGCGCGAGGGCGGCGAGGTCGTCCATGACGGGAACCCTAGTCTACCAGTGAGCCGCAGGTGAGGTTGACGATGGCGCCTGTCGTCGCGGCCGCGCGATCGGAGGCGAAGAAGGCTGCGGCGTCTGCGACTTGCTGCAGGGTTGGCAGACGACGGAGCAGCGTGTCGCATTCGGCGTGTGCAGCCAGCATGGCCTCGGGCGTCGAGCCGTGCGCCGCTGCTACCTCGGTAAAGATCGCACGGCTGTGCGAGCGCGTCAGTGCCTCGGGGATCGCGTCGGCGCGCAGGCACACGGCACGCACACCGCTGCCGCCGAGCTCGCCGGCCAGGTGTCGCGTCATGGCCTCGAGCGCCGCGCAGGCCACGCCGTAACCCATGAAGCCTGGGCCGGGCAAGACCGAGCCAGGCGTGGAGAGTGCCAGGATGACGCCACTACGCTGACGGATCATGGCGCGCGAGGCGGCCTTGGCAATGATGAAGTGAGCGCGGGTGTAGCCGATGACCGGCATCGCGAACTCGTCGAGCGTCTGCTCGGCGAACGACTTGCCCTGGACGTGCGTGAGGCCGATCGCGTTCAGAACCACGTCGATGCGCTGCGCGCGCGCCGCGACACTTTCGGCGTGAGCCTCGACCGCTGCGGCGTCCAGCGCATCGACCACCGCTATTTCCACGTCGCCGCCGGCGGCTCGGATTCGTTCCGCCACTTCTTGGAGTCGGACCAGAGTCCGGCCGGCCAGAAAAACGCGCGCTCCTTCGCGAACGAATGCCAGCGCAGCCGCGCCGCCGATGGCGCCCCCGCCGCCATGAATGATGGCCGTCTTGCCGGCCAGAAGAGCAGAGCCTGGAGCAGTTTTCGTCGTCATGCAGGGGACGACGGACGAGCAGGCCGAAAGGATACTGGGCCGCTGCATTTCTCCGGGGCTACGGCTGCCCGCTGCCCTCACTCACAGTCGACCAGCTGCACCTCGTAGTTGATCGGCATCGAAACGCCGGTCACGCTCACCGCGTAGGTAGTGCCGGCTACTGCCTCCCAACCCTGAGGTATGATGCTGATGGCGTTCTTGGCGCCATAGTTTTTGAGCAGCTGCGTGACCGTCACGGGCCGGGCTTGACCGTTCGACGTGATGGTCACCTGTGCTGCCGCCAGGTCGAGCTCGGATTGAATGGACCAACCCGTGTCGTCCAGCTGGCGATTGAAGCGATCGCGATAGGCCTGCACCGGGAAAGCCCCCGGTGGCGGCCACGCCAGCCATGCCTTGTTGGCCTCGCCCTCGCCGCCGAAGACGCGCATGCAAGAAGCCCCGTCGTCACCGGCCGAGCCGAGCCCGATCGGACCGAGCTCGTTCGACAAGATCCAACGGCGATGGCCGAGCGTGGTCGCGTTGCCAGCGTCGACCATATAGCTGAGCACCGACTCGACGCCGGGGCCGCTCGAGATATTGCCGGACCCTGCGCCGTCCGCGCCGAGCTCCGAATAGCAGTCCCAGCTCATGGGCGGTTCGTGCGACAGCTGGTCGTTCGCCGTCATCATCAACGCGCAGGCCTGAGCTTGCTGATCACTGGCGGTGTCGGTCGTTACCGCGGGCAGGTCGGCGAGCCAGCGCACGAGATTCACCATGCGCAGCGCGTTGGCGCGTCCCTCGACGGAAATGTCCCCCACGCTGCAGGTGCCAACCGAGCCGCTCCAGGTGCCCTCGTCCAGGTTCGCGGTGTCCGCCTTCCAGCGCGCGCAGGTCCCGGCCGGCGAGCGATCGTTTCCCGTCCCGCCACCGCTGCCACCACCGCTAGTGCCGCCGCTCGCGCCTCCACCATTCCCAGCAGCACTGCCTCCGCCATTGCCAGCGCTGCCGCTCACACCGCCGCCCATGCCTCCAACCATCGCAGCACCGCCCAGCGGCGCGCCCGCGCTTGCCCCTGCCGCACCGCCACCCGTCACGCCCCCGCCGCCTGCACCACCGCCCGCACCGCCCGGTAAGCTAGCTGCCGTGCCTCCCTGCCCCGCGCCGCCGTCCGGGCTCGAACTTTCTGCATCCGAACAACCCAAGCCCAGTATCCCCGCGACAACCGCCAGGCGCATTCCCGAGCGCATGTTCGAACAGACCATGTCCTCTAATAGTGCCCGTACCGAGCGGAACCGGCTCACGCGAAACCGGCCCTGCCAGCGCGAAAATTGCGGCACGGCGGTCACAACGAGCCCGAGGCGTCAGGCGCGTCGGATGATTCAAGCTCGCGCACTGTCTCGCGGCTCATACGGAAGAGCTCACGAAGGCGAACGCAATCGAGAGCAACAGGGGCGCGAAAAACGGGAGCTTTGGTCTCGTTCGTGGCAGTTTAGCCAGGCATGAAGCGCGCGTAGCTGGCGAGACCTCGGGAATTTGGTAGCGTTGCCACCGTCAGTGCGTGGCACACGCGTTGCTGATCCCGGGGAATGGCCAAAATGAGATCCGCTCGGAAGTCGATTCCTGTTTGCGCGATCTGCTCGCTGCTCGCAATGCTGAGCGGTTGCGGCAGCGATGCCGCCCGCGTCGGGTCCGCGCGGGCGGCGCTCGAAGCGGTCTGTGCCGAGAGCGGCGCGAGCATGCCCGACGACGTCTGGCTGTGCGGCGACGCTCGCACCGTGGAGTGCGATGCCCAGCCAGGCACCGCGTCGCCCGCGACCATCTACGTGCTGACCGATGACAGCTGCGACGACCAGCATTTGCTGGTGGAGGAAGGACCGTTTACTATCGGTGAGCACGAGATCGTGGTCAGTGAGCGAGTCGACGTGGCGGGGTCGACTGAGCCCGTGGTGAGCGAAGTCTGCCGCTCGCAGCTGAGCGTGATCGATACGACGCCGCCGGAGGCCCATCCTACGCACACCGCGCTGTGGCCCCCCAATCACAAGCTGCATACTCTCACTGCGCAGGCCTGCGCGGGGGTGCTCGACGCTTGCGATCCACGGGTCGCGGTGCGCTTCACGAGCGCGGCGAGTGACGAGCCGGCGGACGCGAAGGGCGATGGCGCGTTCGAGCCGGACATCGTATTCGATGGTGCGGAGTCGGTGTCGCTGCGCGCGGAGCGGCAGGGACCCAGCAACGGGCGGGTGTACACCCTGGGCTGGCTGGCTCGCGACGCAGCGGGCAACGAGCTCGATGGCACCTGCACGGTCGAGGTGCCGCACGATCAAAGCGGGCGAACCGCCATCGCGGACGCCCCCGCCTACAGCCTGATGGCGCCCGTCGCGCCTTGAAGATCAGTCCGCCTTGAACGACGCGCTGCCGCCGCGCAGCGATGGCGCTGTGCGCGCGTGTGCAGCGAGGGCACCTATCCAAAGCGCCCAAGCCAGGACGAGCGCGCGGTTTTGCCAGCCGACCGCGAACGCTGGCCCGGTGGCGTGGCTCGCCATCGCGCTAGCGATGGCCCGCCCGAATACCAGCATCGTTGCCCATACCAGGGCGGCCGACCCGAGCAAGACCGGGCGCTGAGAACGCCAGCCGGGCGAGCGCCAGAGCACGCTGGTGAGCAACGTGACGGCGAAGAGCACGCCGGGCACGCCTAGCAGGAACGCGAAGCCGTGGAGCATGCCGATGGTCGAGCTCTGCTCGGGCGGCGTGCCCGGTGGATCGGTGTTGAACAGACCAGCCATACCCGCGCCGACGCTCGCCAGGCCAAGGAACACGCGCCCGGCGACGCCCAGGGCACCCCTGGCATGCGGCCGCAGGCTCAGCATGAGGAAGAAGAAGGAGCCGGCCAGAGTCACGAAGGCGAGTCGCATGAGCCAGCCGCCCGGACCGACCGAGTACTCGCTGACCATGTGCCAGCCGGGCTCCAGATCCGAACGAACGACATGCAATACCAGAACGAGCGCGACGAAGACCGCGGCTCCTGCCAGCGCGATGGTTCCCGAGCGATACGTGCTTTGCGTCATACCAACGGCTCCTACGGCTTATTTTCGGCTTAGACGTCGCTCGTCGAGCCTTTCTGAAGTCCGGAATAGACGCGGTCACCATCGCCGAGCTCGCCGAGACGGCGGAGCTCTCGGTGTCGAGCGTGTACGCTCTGTTCGAGTCGAAGGTGGGCATCTTGCGCGCGCTGATGTCGCGGGCGATTTTCAACGCGGACTACGAGCGCGTAGCGGCGCGGCTGCGTGAAGTGACCGATCCGTGTGAATCGCTTCGACTCACGGCGGCCGTGGCGCGTTCGATCTACGAGGGGGAGGAGAAGGAGCTGTCTCTGCTGCGTGGGGCAGCGT
>DATDEV010000251.1:0-12359 GCA_036522995.1 Polyangiaceae bacterium | reverse complement strand
GATGGTAGTGCTTGAAACGCCTTCGGACATGGCCGGCCGAGGCTACCCCAGATTTCGCTCCGACGTCGTCAGGGCTCAATCCACGCAGCTGACTTGGAGCTCGACCGCTGACCATCAGCTGAGGGACGTGCTCAGCTGCTTGATCAGCAGGAATCGCCCGGTCGCGATGGCCGGCAGCGAAAAAGCGCTGGACACGCTGCTCGTGCCGCTACCGCTCAGCAGCACGGGGGCGGCGGTGTCGAGGGCGGTGTCGGACACCCGCACCGCGAACGTCGCGCGGCTCGCGAGGCCGGCACCCCAACGAACTTCGAGACTGTCATTGGGCGCGAACGTAACACTGAGTCGCTGGACGGATCAGGTCGAAGCCTCGCACGATTACGCACATTCGCCGCGGACGTGCGCGGCGCTTCGGTTCGTCGTGAAGGTGAACGCTGAGCGCGTCCATTGCTCGCTGAGGATCATAAGTACACGTTTTCCACGCCTTCGGAGTCCCGACTTGAAATGGCGCGACCTTTCGTAGACCATTTGCAGCAATGGCTTGCCCCGCTTCTTCGCGTGCCTTTGTGTTGTGTGTCGGACTGACGTTCAGCTCGCTTCTGACTGCCCAGGCGGCGGTGGCCGCTGGCGTGAAGATCACGGACGATGCTCGCAAGCATTTCAACTCTGGTGTTGCGCATTTGCGCGATCCGGATGGCGCGCGCTACGAGGAGGCCTATCGCGAGTTCAAGGTCGCCTATCAGGCGTCGCCTTCCTGGAAGATCCTAGGAAACTTGGGGCTGGCAGCCATGAAGCTCGAGCGTGACGGCGAGGCCATCGCCGCGTTCGAGCGTTACCTTCAGGAGGGTGGCAAGGAGCTGGAGGCATCGGAGCGGGCCGATATCGAGCGCGACCTGAACACGCTGCGCTCGTCGGCGGTCACGCTGACGTTGACCACCAACCCCGCCGACCTGACGATCACCGACGAGCGCGTTCCGGTGCAAGGTTCCCCGATTCGCAATCGCTATCAGAGCCAGGGCGGAACGCTCACGCTGCTGGTGCGACCCGGTCACCACGTGATCAGCGCTGTCGCTGATGGCAAGCCGACACGGACCTGGGAGCTCGATGCCGAGCCAGGCACGAGCCAGCAGCATCATTTCGATCTCGACGCCGTTGAGCAACCCGCGGCTGCGGCTGCTCCGGTGACCGGCGCGGCGCCCGCTGCGACGCCCGCGCCAGAAGCGGCGTCCCGACCGGTGCCAACCAGCGTTTGGATCGGTGCTGCCGCGACGGGCGCCTTGGCGATCGGCGCCAGCGTGACCGGCGTCATGGCGCTCGGCAAGAACAGCGACTACCAGGACGTTAACGGCGTCGATGCCGGGGCGGCCGAGAATCTGAAGAGCGAGGCCGACACGCTCAACCTGGTCACGGACATCCTGATCGCCGCCGCCGTCGTGGGCGCCGGCGTGACCACTTACCTCTATATCAAGCGACCCGAGCAGCAGCGCATGGGCACCGTGATTCGCCTCGCGCCCGCCGTCGGCCTGCAAACCGCCACGCTGCGCCTGGAAGGGACGTTCCAATGAAGCAGCGCCTCGTCGCGCTCGGCGCCGGTTTGCTGCTCGCGGCCGCCTGCAGCCTGATCAACTCGACCGAAGACTTGAAGCCCGTCGAGCCGTCGATCGACGGCGGCGGGACGAGCGGTGGCACGGAGCCTGGTGAGCACGGCGGCGATGGCGGCACGGCCAATCTGGGCGGCAGCAGCGAGCCCGTGGGGGGCGCGGGGGCCTCTGGCGGAGAGGGCGCCTCGACCAGCGGCGGCGCGGGCGGGGAGGGCGGCCTTCCACCGCTTGGTCGCGACTGCGAGGACAGCGCCATGGATTGCGCCAGCTCCGCGCCGATCTGCGACGCCACGGATGGTGTTTGCCGCGCCTGCGCCAGCGACCCCGAGTGCGAGGGCGACCTAGGGCTCGATTTCTGCGGCAAGGTGGGCCCGAACAAGGGGCGCTGCCTGGAATGCCGGACGGACGACGAGTGCGCCGCTGCCGCGCCGGTCTGCGGCATCACCGGTAAATGTCGCGGCTGCAATGCTCACGAGGAGTGCCACTCGAGCATCTGCGCGCCGAACGGCCAGTGCGCGGACGAGTCAGTCGCCGTGTATGTCCTGGCCGAAACCGGCTCGACCGGC
This sequence comes from Polyangiaceae bacterium, assembly GCA_036522995.1. Lineage (GTDB taxonomy): Bacteria > Myxococcota_A > Polyangia > Polyangiales > Polyangiaceae > PMG-095. The sequence goes on along the minus strand of DATDEV010000251.1, from coordinate 10,195 downwards.
ATGGCGTGCGGAACGCGGGACCTGCCGTGCCGTTTCGTGCACACGGCGGTCAGCAAGCTGACCCCCGCGCGGCCAAACCTGGTCGTGCTCGAAACCATGGCGATCATTGACGGCGAGTCGGCCACCTTCCCGTCATTCCCAGGGATGCCGGCCATGCGCGTCATCGGGAACGGCGTGGTGCTCCACCCTTACACCGGCTTAGCGTCGTTCCACGTCCCCCTCGGGGTCAGCGTGCTGTTCGAGGACGTGGTGCTCGAGGGCAGCACCGGCAACAGTCAGGGTGAGGATGCCATGGGCAACCCGGTGGCTGCCATCCAGTGCTCGGGCGGCAAGATCAACGTTCTGAACAGCGTGCTGCGCGACAACGCTTCGGGGGTGATCGCCCACGAGTGCGACGTGACCATCACCGGTTCGACCATCCAGCACAATGCGAATCCGGCCGGGTTCGGCCACGCTGGCGTCTACTCGTCATGCTCGACGGCCGGCTGCACCAAGGTGCTCGACATTCGTCGCAACCGTTTCATCGACAACGGCGTGGCCGCTTACAGCGGCGGTCAGGCCGAAGCCACCTACGAGAACAACCTCTTTTTGCGCAACGGCGCCGCCGGCTACACGCGCGTGATCGAGCTGCGCTCGGGGCACACCCGCTTCGCGTACAACACGCTGGTCGAGAATTTCAACGGCTGCACCTACGTCGGTGTCGTGGCTTGCGACCAAGGCATTTGCGACGACATCGCCAATATTTCATACGCCAGCTTTCCGGCCCAGATGATGCCTTGCTACGATCAGGTCTGGTACAACGGCAGCGTGAGCCACAGCTTGACCGAGATCGCCTGGCCCGGCGCGGGCAACAAGGTGGGCGATCCGCTGTTCGTCGACGCCGCAAGCGGCAACTTCACTCCGGGCCCCGGCTCGCCGGCGCTCGACGGCGGCGAGGACATGTACGCGCCCGAGGTGGATATCGACGGTAGGCCGCGACCGGCGGGGTCGCCGGATATCGGCGCCTTCGAAGCGCAGTGAACGCCTAGCGCCTCGCTGCGGAGGGGATCGCGCGCGCCGCGATGCTGTGCAAGTCCTGAAAAGCCACCGGCTTGCCCAGGCAAGCAACGGCTCCGAGCGCGCGGGCGCGCTGCAGCGCCGAGTCGTCGAACGAGCCAGAGAGCAGCGCCACTGGCAGATCCGGATCGTAGTCGTGCAATGCCTGCAGCAGCTCCAGACCGGTCAGCTCCGGCATGTGCACGTCGCTGATCACCAGATCGAAGCGCGTCTGTCTCGCCAGCGCCAGCGCCTCGCGCCCATCCTTGGCCTCACTGACTTCGTAGCCTGCCCGGCTCAAGCTACGCGCGAGCAGTCGTCGCAGCTGCTGCTCGTCGTCGACCACGAGCAGCTTGCCGCGCGCGCGTTCCCCGGCTGCTGGGGCACCGTCGTCGTTGGCCGGCGCTGTCACAATCCTCAAGGGTTAACACCTAAACGAGCTTCCCTGGTGGGTTTTCGAGCGAGTGCTCAGAGTGAGACAGTCGGGCGTGTGAGTTTATTCAGTTTTGCTGAACGCGCGTAGGGGCACCTAGCCAGGCAGGAGCGACAAAGTCGTCAGCTTACCGTCTCGCGCTCGGTAGCGCGCGGCGCAGGCGTGATGCGAACGAGCTCGACGTGGCGCGTGCTCGCTCGTTCGACGAGCAGCTTGGTGCCGTCGGAGCTCTCGAGCACGGTGCCAATGCCGGGCACGCCGCCGGCGAGGAACGAGCTCAGGCCCCCGAGCGTGGTCTGGCCCCCGCCGCTCAGTGCGAGCTCCAGCTCGCGATTGACCTGATGCAGCGGCACGTCGCCTCGCACCAGCACCGTGCCGTCGGGCTGCGGGTGGATGGAGCGCGGGCGTGTCGCCTGAATTTCGCTCAGCACTTCCCCCGTGAGCTCGTCCAGCAAATCGTCGAGCGTCACGATGCCTGCGGTGCCGCCGTGCTCGTCGACCACCACCGCCAGCTGCTGGTGGCGCTCGCGCATCTCGTGCAGCAGCTCCGCCGCAGGCATCGTTTTGCCGACAAAATAGGGCGGGCGCACCAGGTCGCGCAGCACCAGCAGTCGCCCTTCCCAGGCCAGTGGCAGGAGATCCTTGTACAGCACGTAGCCGCAGATCTCGTCCATGCTGGTCTTGAACACCGGCATGCGCGAGTAGGAGTGCTCGAGCACGAGCTGGCGCAAGGTTTCCAGATCGGCTTCTTGCTCGATGCCCACGATGCGGGTGCGAGCGATCATCACCTGCGACACCGTCAAACGCGCGAACTCGAGCGCGCGGCTGGCGATCTCGCCGGCGCGTTCGTCGAGGGTGCCGGATTCGGTGGCGTCGTCGACCAGGCCGCGTAGCTCGGCGGGCGACAAGCGCGTGTCGAGGTGCGAAGCTGGTGGACGTTCGGGCAGCACCAGGCTCGCGCTCTTGGTCAAGAGCCACACCAGAGGCCGCGCAGCGCTTGCCAGACCGCTCAGCAGCGGCGCGATCATCAACGCGTAGCGCTCGGTGTGGCGCAGCGCGAGCGACTTCGGCACCAGCTCACCCAGCACCAGCGACAGGTAGGAAATAACTCCGACCGCTACCGCCAGCGCGGCCTCGTCGGCATAACGGCCCAGGTAGGGCGTCAGCAGCGGCGTCAAATCCTCCGCAAACGTGGCCCCACCGAAGGCGCCGGCGGTCGCGCCTACCACGGTGATCATGATTTGCACCGTGGCCAGAAAGCGCTCCGGATTCTTACGCAAGGCCTCGATCATGCGAGCTCGCCGCCCACCGCTTTCGATCAACTGGCGCAGGCGTACTCGATCGACGCCCACGATCGCGATCTCCGCACCAGCGAACAAGCCGTTGATCGCGACCAGCAGCAGGATCACCGCGAGCTCTAACAGCATGATGCTCCTTTAGCTCAACCTCAGCTCGGTAGCCCCAGCTCTCGCCATTTGACCATCCCTCCAGCCAGATTGGCGACCTGCGCGACGCCGGCGTTGCTCAGGATTGCCGTCGCCATGGCGGCTCGCTTGCCCGTTTGGCAGACCGCCACCACGGGCTTGTCCTTTGCCACCTCTGCTGCGCGTGCGCGCAGCTCGTCCAGCGGAATCAGCTGCGCGCCGAGCAAGTGACCGAGCTCGCCCGTGAGCTCGGCGCTGGTGCGCACGTCGAGCAGGTGGACTTGCTGGCGATGCGCGGCGACCCACTCGGGCGTGATCTCCGGGACGCCGGCGTAGGCAGCACAGGGCGGAGGGGAACCGGGCGCCCCGGCGGGTCGAGGCTGGCACGTGCCTTGCTCCACCGAGGCCAGGAGAATCACCATGCCCCACAGCGTCAACAAGATCATGTCCGAGGCGATGGGCGCCATGAAAGACGTCAAGGCTGGCTTCAAGGGCCTGAGCGGCGTTTTCATGCACTTGATGGAAGAGCACGGCAAGGTCGGCGCGCTGATCAAGCGCGTGGCGATGAGCGACGACGTGGCAGTAAAGTCCAAGCTGTATCCGATCATTCGCAGCGAGCTCTTGGCGCACGAAGCTGGCGAGCTGAAGGTCGTCTATCCGGCGCTGGCCGAATTTCCGGAAACGAGCGCGATCACGGCGGCTCACGCGCGCCAGGCGAGCGAGCTCGAGGCAGCTATCGCCGAGCTCGACGCGCTGTCGTTCGGTGACGCTGGCTGGGCGCCCGCCTTCGAGCGCCTGGCCCAGCTGGTCGAAGACCACGTCGACCGCGAGGAGAGCGAGTTCTTTCCCAAGGGCCAACAGGTGCTCGGGAGCGAGCGCGCCGAGGAGCTGCTGCCACAGTACGAGGCGGCCAAGCGGCGCTAGCTACAGGCCGCAGTAGCGTTCCTGGCAAGTGGTGTTGCAATCACCGCTGGCGCACTCGTTCGAGCTCTCGCAGGGCTCGCCGGGCCCGAGCTTCATCACGCAGGTGCCGCTCGTGGCGTCGACGGGGCGCGAGCAATACAAGCCAGCCTCACAGCCTCGCTGGAAGTCGCCGGTGAAGCACTCGCTGCCTTTGCTGCCGTCGCCCTGCTTCAAGCACGTGCCGCCGAGCTCGTCGTCGGAGCACTTGAGGCCAAGCAAGGGATTGCAGAACAGCTGCTGCGCGTCGCTGCAGGCCGCGCCTTCCTTGCCGACGAACGAAAGCGCTTGGCACTTGCCGAGGCTGGTATTGCAAAGGCCGATCAGACACACGTCGTCCTGGTCGCTGCAGGCACCCTCGCCCTCGATCGGCCGCTGACAGTGACCGAGGCCGCTCGTATCGTCGGGCGAAAGCGGAGCGCACCACAGCTCGTCCTGGCAGAGCACGAAGGCTTCGGCGTTCTGCAGTGAGCGGACGCACTGGGCGCCCAGCCCCACCTTTTCGACGCGCTCGAGCTCGCGGCACTCACCCTCGACACTACCGCTGGGGTGGATGCAATCCACGGGGCTGCCGCGGTACGCACAGTGCTGCGGCCTGGTGCATGCTGCGCCGGGAAGCCCGCGTGGCTTGCACTGCCCGGGGCAGCTCAGCTCGCCCGCGCAATAAGCATCGCCGGCGCAGTCTTCGTCGCGCTGGCAGGCGCCGGCCTCGTCGACCTTGCCTTCGAACACTTCACGACAGCTGCCCTCGTTGAGTGAGTCAGCCTCGCTGCACGAAGCGAGCTCCTGCAGACAAGCCAGCGCAGTCGCGGGAGCCAACGCCAGCTCCCCGCTGGCGACACGCGCGCGCACATCGGTGACGCTCGCGCTGCGATGGTTGACGAATACCACTTCTGCTTCGCAGGCCTGCTGGCTGCCGAACAGGAAGGGCAAGACCCTGTCGTCGTCGCGTGGGCTGAAGCAGCGCAAGAACCGTTCACAGATAAGGCGTCCTTCCTGCTCGAAGAAGTCGTCCACGGACTTGGGGAGGCTCGGGCTGCTCGGGCCGCTGCCGGCGTGCGAGCTCGGTGCCCCGGCCGTGTTGCCCGACCCCGCGCCGCCGTCGGGGGAGCCTGGCTCGTCGCAGGCGGGCAGCAGCCACGCCAGCGCCAGCAGGCCGCTGATCAGCGCCAGCTTCGTCGCCGAGCGGCACCGCTCGAGGCCGCGCTTCGCACTCGCCCGTTCGTCATTCCGCTCGCCCATGGCAGGCGAGTTTTGCACTTTTCGCTCGCTGCGCCCAGCCGCTGCCGTCGCGTCGCGTCGCGCTCGCTCTAGTACAAGGTGGGGCCATGTCGTCTCCAGAACGCATCGCGCTCGTGACTGGGGCTGGCTCGGGCGGCGGTAACGCAGGCGCAGGCGCATGCAGGAGGCCTAGTCGCCCGAAGGCGCCGTCGCTCGCGCTAGGATCATCTCCTTCCGATAGACGAATGCGTACACCGTCGGCAGTACGAACAACGTCAGAAATGTCGCGCTGACGAGACCCCCGATGACGACCGTCGCGAGTGGGCGCTGAACCTCGGCTCCTGCGCTGGAAGACAGCGCCATGGGCATGAATCCAAGCGCCGCAACCGTCGCCGTCATCACTACCGCACGCAGGCGCGACTCTGCGCCCTCCGTGGCGGCCTCGAGCGGTGACCTGCCTTGCTCGCGCAGCTTCTGGATGGTCGTTAGCAGGACGACGCCGTTCAGCACGGCGATTCCAAACAGCGCAATGAAACCAATGGCCGCACTGATGGAGAAGGGCATGCCCCGAAGAGCCAGGAGAAATACCCCTCCCACTGCTGCGAATGGCACATTCAGATAGATCAGCAGCGCTGGCTTGAGCTGACCGAAGGCCATGTAGAGCAGGATGAAGATGAGCCCTAGCGTCAGCGGCACCGCCACCGCCAAGCGTTCCGACGCTGCGTTCAGGTTTTCGAACTGACCACCCCATTGCACGACGTAGCCCGGTGGCATGCTCACTCGATCACGGACACGACCCTGTGCCTCGCTGACGAACGAAGCCAGGTCACGTCCACGCACGTTGGCCTCGACGTTCGTCCGGCGTCGGACGGCCTCCCGGCTCACGCTCGCTGGTGAGTCGACCACCTGGATGCTGGCGATCTGGCCGAGCGGGACGAGTGGTCCCTCCCGTCCGCTGATCGGAAGGTTGCGGACCTGATCGATGTCCTCGCGCAGACCTGCCGGGACGCGTACCTGGAGCCGAAACCGGCGTTCGCCTTCGTAGACCTCGCCGACACTTCGCCCACCCAAAGCTTCGATTGCGTCGAGCGCGTCGCGGACCGAAATGCCGTATCGCGAGGCCGCCGCACGGTCCACCGTAACCTCCAGCGTCGGCAGGCCGGCGAGTTGCTCACCGCGAACGTCGGAGGCCCCCTTGACGCCGCGCACGGCGTTCTGCACTTGGACGCTCAAGCGGTCCAGAATGGCCAGATCATCCCCGTAGATCGTGACCGCCACGTCCGAGCGTGTGCCGCTGATGAGCTCGGCCATGCGTAGCTCGATCGGCTGCGAGAAGGAGAATCCGAGCCCCGGCAGGGCCTTCGTGAGCCGGTCTGACATCCGCTCGACCAGTTGCTCACGCGTATTCGCCGTCGTCCACTGCTCCTGCGGCTTGAGCATCACGATGCAGTCCGAAAGCTCGACGCCCATGGGATCGGTCGCGATCTCGGCGCGCCCCGTCTTGGAGACGACGCTGATCACCTCCGGGAACTCGCGCATGACGCGCTCGAAGCGCGTTCCTCCGGCGATGCTTTCCTCCAGCGACACGCTCGGCAGGCGCAGGATCTGGATCGCCAACGCGCCTTCGTCGAGACGCGGTACGAACTCGGCCCCCATGCGAGCCCCCACCACTCCGGCCCCGGCCAGGAGCACCAGCGAAACCAGAACGACTAGCTTCGGCGCCTTCATCAACGGGGCGAGTAACCGGGGATAGACGCGGTGAAGCAGCCTGACGATGAACGGCTCCTTCTGTTCCGTGTGTTGCCGCAGAAACGTCGCGACCAGTACTGGAACGAAGGTAAGCGAGGCGACGAATGCGCCGAGCAGCGCAAACAGCACCGTGATCGCCATCGGCTTGAACATCTTCCCTTCGATGCCGGCCAGCGTCAGTATCGGGACGTACACGATGACGATGATCGCCTCGCCGAACAGCGCGGCCTTGCGCACGTCGAGCGTGGAGCTGAGCACGACGTCGGCAGCCTCCTCGTAGGTCATCGGTCGCTTTTGGCCGCGCGCTGCCGCTGCAAGGTGAACTACCGCGTTCTCGACGACGATGATCGAGCCGTCCACGACGATGCCGAAGTCGATGGCGCCGAGGCTCATCAAGTTTCCGCTGAGTCCGAGCGCCTTCATCGCGGTGAACGCCACCAGCATGGCGAATGGAATCGCAGCGGCGACGATCAAACCTCCGCGAATGCTGCCCAAGAGCAGGAACAGAACGCCGATCACGAACAGCGCGCCTTCGGCCAGATTCTTGGCCACGGTGTGGATGGTTCGGTTGACGAGATCCGCCCGGTCGTAGAAGACGTCGAGCCGCACGCCAGGCGGAAGGGAAGGCGTGATCTGGACGATCTTGCTCTTGACGCTCTCCACGACCTCACGGCCATTCGCTCCAACCAGCATCATCACGATGCCGGTGACGACTTCTCCGCGGCCGTCCCTGGTTACGGCGCCCTGCCGGATGAGCGGCGCCAGGTGCACTCGGGCCACATCGCGCACACGAACGGGAACGCCTTCGGCGCGGGTCTCGATGAGAACGTCCCCAATCTCGTCGAGGCTGTCGATGCGACCTTCGCCTCGAACCAGTAGCTGCTCGCCCGAACGAACCAGGTAGCCGCCGCCGGCGGTAGCGTTGTTCCGCTCGATGGCCTCGAAGAGCTCGTTGAGAGAAACTTCGAGCGCACGCAGGCGGTCAGGTAAGACCTCGACCTCGTATGTCTTGAGCTCACCGCCGAATGAGTTTACCTCGACCACGCCGGGCACCGAACGCAGCTCATAGGCGACGAACCAGTCGAGGACCGTGCGCAGCTCCATCGGTGTGTAGCAGTGCTCGGTGTCGGGCTGTCCGGGCGCGCACGTCTTGTCCGCGCGCACCTCGAACTGAAAGATCTCGCCCAGGCCGGAGCTCAGGGGTCCGAGCTCGGGTGAGGTGCCGCGTGGAAGGCGCTCGCGTGCTTGTGTCAGGCGCTCCGAGATCAGCTGACGTGCCCGCAACAGGTCGGTCCCCTCCTCGAATACGATGGTCACGGCGGAGAGCCCGAAGCGCGACACGCTGCGGATCTCCTCCACGCCCGGCAGGCCGCTCATGGCCGATTCGACGGGAAACGTAATGGTGCGCTCGACGTCGACCGGGCCGAGCGCGGGCGCGTTGGTGAGGACCTGCACCTGCACGTTCGTGATGTCGGGGACCGCATCGATGGGCAGCTCGCGCGCGCTGCGCAAACCGACCGCCGAGACCAGGACGACGAAAGCAAAAACGAGCAGCCGCCATCTCAAGCAAAGTTCGAGAAGCTTTTTCATGGCTGGCAGCTCAGTGGGCGTGGCCTTCGGAGAGCTCACTGCTGCGCAGAGCGCTCTTCAGCGTGAACGCTCCGCTGACAGCGAGGCGCGCTCCTTCGACCAGGCCGGAGCGCACCTCGAAGTAGCCTCCGGCACGACGCCCGAGCGCAACTGGCTGGGGTTTGAAGCTGTTTGGCTCGTCCGCCGGCACGAAGACGACTGGCTGCCCATCGAGCGTGGCCACCGCGTCGGCGGGGACGACCAAAACCCGTTCATCTTGCACGCCGCCGACTAGCTCGATGCTTCCGAACAGGCCGCTGCGGAGGCGAGCATCCGGGGCTTGGAGGGTCACTCGTACGGGCAGCGAGCGCGTTTGCTCATCGAGCGCGGGAGCAACGTAAGTAATCGTGCCCGGCATGGACGCGTCGGGGAAAGCGTGCAGGCGCACGACCGCAGCCGAGCCCACCTGCAGGCGCGCGATCTCGAGCTCGGGCACGTTGCCTCGTACCCAAACCTTCGTCGGGTCGGTCACGATGAACGCCGGCTGTTCGGGTGTGGCGGTTTCCCCGAGGGTGGCGTGCACGGCCACGACGACGCCCTCGATCGGAGCGGTTAGCGTCAGCTCACCCGCGTTGCCAGACCCGAAGACGGCCAGTTGTCGGCGAAGCCCCTCGACCTCGGCGCGGAGCTCTCCGACCTGAGCCTCGGCGTCGATCAGCGAACGCTGCGCGCCAATGCCTTCCGTCGACAGTTGCTGTTGCCGACGCAGTGTCTGCTCGGCCGCAGTCAGTCTGGCACGAGCTTGATCGAGTCGGGAGCGCGCTGCCGACACGTCCGTCGAAGCAACGACGCCCAGGAGCTGCCCGCGTTTGACACGATCGCCCAAGGCCACCGAGACTTTGGTGATGCGGCCAGGGACGAGCGGGCCGACGTGGGCGGTGCTGCTGGGTTCGAATTGGACCTCTGCAGGAATGGCGACGCCGCCGCTGAGCGCGCGCCGCTGCGCCGGCGCTACGACAATCCCGGCGCGCTCGATGGCTTCGGCCGCCAGCTGAACTTCGTTCTCGTGCGCGCGGCCATCGGAGCCCCTCTTCTCGTCGTGTCCCGCTGCCTCGTGAGCGTGGCCTTCCTCGTCGTGACCCTCGGAGCTGGCCTTGCTGCAGCCAGCTGCCAGGATGACGAGCAGGAAGCCAGTTTGAACCAAGCGCTTCATCGACCGCTCTCCTCTTGATGATCCCGATGATCGTCTAGCCAAAGGTCGACACCCACGATCCGCTCGAGTCCTGCCAGCGCCACGAAGTAGTCCTGCTGCGCCGCCAAGGCGTCGCTCTGGATGCCCAGAAAGCGTTCCCGACCTGCCGAAAGCGCAAGGATGTCGATCTCACCGAGCTCGAACGAGCGCCTCAGCAGAACCAGGTTCTCCTCGAATCGAGGCAGGATCTCCTCACCGTACGCCCGGGTGCGCGCTGCCGCCGCAACCACTTCGCTGCGTGCTTCTGCGAGCTGGCCCTCGAGCAAGCGCCGCGTCGCATCGAGCTCGCTCTCGGCGACCAAGACCTCGGCGTGAGCTTTCGCGCTTTCTCCCTGATTTCTCTGAAAGAGCGGAATCGGGATCGAGAGGGTGCCCATCACGATGTGGTAGGGGCCTTCGTCGCCCGGGTTACCCTCCCGCCGATACTGCGCGCCAATCGAAGGGTTGGGCCGTCCCTCACTGTTGGCCAACGGTTCTCTCGCCTTGGCTTCGCGAACCCGAGCCTCACCGACGCGAACGCCAGGCAAGCGTTCTCGCGCAACTCCACGTAGC
>DATDEV010000250.1:0-9076 GCA_036522995.1 Polyangiaceae bacterium | reverse complement strand
CGTCCGTTTCGCCGTTGCCCTCCCGGTCGCGAAATAGCGTTCTCCAAGGGCCGTCGTCGTCGTCTGCAATCGCGAGCTGGTAAACGATTCAGGGACTAGACGGAGCGAGCATTTTTGTCCAACGTGCGGGCGCGACATGCGTCAGACGCGAGCCCTGGGTTGGTTGCTTCTCTTCGGCATCGGTTGCGGCGGCGCCCCCGCGCCAGCCCCGGCGCCTGCACCTCGATCGGCGGCGTCCGCGCAGCCGAAGCAGCAGACGCTCGAACCTGGACTGACGTACCCGGTGAGTCGCAGAGACGCTCTGGTCGAGACGCTGCACGGAGTCGCGGTGCCCGATCCGTATCGCTGGCTCGAAAACACCACCAGCGCCGAGACGCGCCGCTGGATCGACGAGCAGAACCGACTGACCCAGAGCTACCTGAGCGCGATCAGCGGGCGCGATGCGCTGCGCTCGCGGCTGCGTGAGCTCTGGGACTACGAGCGCTTCGGGCTGCCGGTAGAGCGCGCCGGCCGCTACTTCTACACCTACAACTCCGGCTTGCAGAATCAGCCGGCCCTCTACTGGCTGAAAACCCTGGCGGCCACACCCAAGCTGCTGCTCGATCCCAACCTGCTCGCCGCAGACGGCACGGTGGCGCTCAAGCGCATGGTCCCGAGCCGTGATGGCAAGCTGCTGGCCTATGCCCTGTCGCGCGCAGGCTCGGACTGGATGGAGTGGCGAGTGCGCCGGGTCGACGACGGTCAGGATTTGCCTGAGGTGCTCTCCTGGTCGAAGTTCGGAGGCGCTGCCTGGACCAAAGATGGGCGCGGTTTTTACTACAACCGCTACGATGAGCCGAAGCCGGGAGCTGCGCTCGAAGAGAGCAACTACTACAACAAGCTGTACTTCCACCGGGTGGGGCAGCCGCAAGCCGAAGACACGTTGATCTTCGAGCGGTCGGACCAAAAGAAGTGGAGCTTTCACCCGACCACGACGCGCGACGGTCGCTACCTGGTGATCACGATCGCGCAAGGCACCGATCCGAAGTACGCGGTGTGGTACGTCGACTTGACGCGCCCCAAGTCCGCGCCGGTGCCGCTCTTTCCCGAGCTGGAGGCCGAGTACTCCTTCCTCGGCAATCGCGGCAGCACCTTCTGGTTCAAGACCGATTTGCAGGCTCCGCGTGGCCGCATCGTCAGCGTCGATATCGCGCGCAAGCCGCTCGAGCTGCGCGAGCTGGTGGCGCAGCAACCGGAAACGCTTCAGGAGGTGGAACGCGCCTCTGGCAAGCTGCTGATCAACTACTTGAAAGACGCGCACTCCGAGCTGCGCGTGCACGCCGAAACTGGCCAACTCGAGCAGGTCATCCCGCTGCCGGGGCTGGGCACGGTGTGGCTCGCCGAGGCAGACAGCGAGCGGAGTGAAATCTTCTACAGCTTCGAGAGCTTCTACGAGCCGCGCCTGGTCGAGCGCTTCGACGTCAAGCGCAAGCAGGGCCAGGTCTTTCGCCAGCCCGTGCTCAAGTTCGAGCCGGCCGCTTACGAGACTCGGCAGGTCTTCTTCACCAGCCGCGACGGCACGCGCCTGCCCATGTTCCTGACGCACAGGAAGGGACTGTTGCTGGGCCCCGAGACTCCGTGTCTGCTCTATGGCTACGGCGGCTTCGGCATCTCCGTAACTCCCAATTTCGGTGCCGGTAACCTGGCCTGGGTCGAGCTGGGCGGCGTGCTGGCTACGCCGAACTTGCGCGGTGGCGGCGAGTACGGCGAGACCTGGCACGAGGCTGGCAAGCGGGCGCAGAAGCAGAACGTGTTCGACGATTTCATCGCCGCCGCCGAGTACCTGCTCCGCGAGCGCATCACGTCGACGCCCAAGCTCGCGATCTTGGGCCGCTCGAACGGGGGGCTGCTCGTCGGGGCCATGCTGGCGCAGCGTCCGGAGCTGTTCGGCGCGGCGTTGCCCGGCGTCGGCGTGATGGACATGCTGCGCTTCCACAAGTTCACCATCGGCTGGAGCTGGGTCGACGACTACGGCTCACCCGACGATGCAGCGGACTTCAAGGCGCTGTACGCTTACTCACCGCTGCATAACCTGCGCCCCAGCACGCGCTACCCAGCAACGCTGATCACGACCGCCGACCACGACGACCGTGTCGTGCCAGCCCATAGCTTCAAGTTCGCGGCCGCGCTGCAGCACGCTCAAGCCGGGTCGGCGCCCACGCTGATCCGCATCGAAACGCGCGCCGGTCATGGTGCAGGTATCCCCACCGACAAAAAGATCGACGAGGTCGCCGATCAGTGGGCGTTTCTGATGCGCGCGCTGGCCCTGCGCTAAGGCTCGCCTTGTTCCAGCGGCTGCGGCATTTGCCCTTGGGTCGCGCTGAACGTGACGGGTTCGTTGTCGAGGTACTGCCACAGCTCGTCGCGGGCCGCCCCGGTATCCGGGGCGCTGGCAGCGCGCAAGCAATTGAAGCGCTGGGTGAGCACGAAAGGCTGCCACAACGGCCGCTCGCGCAGCAAGCCGAGACCCAGCAGGCACAGCTCGGGATCGCGCAGGGCGCCACCGAGCGCGACTTGCGTCATCTGGCGCTGCAGCTCTGCTTGGTAGATGGCGAACGGTCCTTTGGCGACCGCGCGTAAGATGTCCGCGCGCCGTTCGGGCACCTGCGACGCGAGCCGCTGGGTGCGTCGCAGCGCGCGCGCCGTCGCGTCGCACAGCGGCAGCGCCTCGCGTCGCAGCTGATCGATGGTGCGCAGGAGCAGCTCGACCGCCAGCGCCGGCTGCTGCCGCGCCTCGGCCAAGCGTGAGCGCAAGATCAAAGCATTCACCACAAAGCCTGCTCGTTCGAGACGGGCGGCCTCGCGCTCGGCGGCCTCGCCGCCCTTCGCGGCCTCGAGCCAACCGACCACCCAAGCCTCCACCAAGTCGGTGGGCTCCCGCCCTTCAGGCCACTTCGCGCCCGCTTCGAGCATTTTGCCTTGGCAACCGAGCAGGGTGGCGCGCGCCTGCGGCGTGGGTTTGGTAGCAGCGCCTGCCCAGTCGATGCGGTGGTGCAGGTCGTCGATGTGCTGCCAGCTCACCTCGCCGACCAGCGCGGGTCGTCCTAGCCGGCGGTCTGGCAGCGCTGCCAGGAGATCTTGGTGCAGCCTGTAGCGGCTGTCACCCACGCTGCGCCCGAACTCGAACTCGAGCAGGTTCAGATCGTCGGTGTTGACCTGACTCGGCATGCTGGCGGCCAGGTGGTCGAGCTCCTTCGGCCCCGCCAGGTGGTGCGCGAGCATCCCCTCGACGCCCTCCATCGCCCAGGCGCGAATCATCCAGTTCGCGTAGAACGGCTGCTCCAAGGTCTGCCGGACGCGCGCGACGTCGATGACTTGCGGCTCGAACGAGCCGATCAGGATCAGATCCGCCCCCTGCGTGTTCCACAGGGAGACGTGGGGAAAGACCGAGCGGAACGTGCGCAGGGCGGTCGCCAGCGTTCGCGCGTCGATCTCGTAGCCCTGTAGCCACTGAGAGAACAGGCCATGGGGGGCCAGGCGAGACGCCGCCGCCGTGTAGTACTCTTGGGTGAACAGCGCCGCGACTCCAGCCCGGTAGGGATTGCTGGGCTCGCTCACGATCAGATCGTAGCGGTGCGGGCTGGTGAGGAGCAGCTCGCGGCCGTCGCCGTGATGGATGTGAACCCGACGGTTGCTGAGCACGTCGCCGTTGGCGAGGCGCGCAGCTCGCGCTACCTCGAGTACCTGCGGCTCGAGCTCGGCTACGTCTACGCTCTCGATGCCCGGCACCCGGCCGAGCAGGCCTGCTGTCATGCCGGTACCGAGGCCGATGACCATGGCCCGCTCGACTTTGCCATGCATGGCGGCGGGCAGCAGGCCCAGGAAGGCCTGTGTGCCGCTGTCGCCCAGCACGTTGCCGTCGACCTTGCCGCCGACCACGAAGGCGAGGCCGTCTTCGACGCGCATCGCGATCGAGGACTCGACTCCATCGCGCGACCAGATGATCAGGTTCTCTTGCAGCTTCTTGTACTCGAGCAGCTGATTGGTCGACTTCTGCCCGACGCTCAAGCGTCCGGCACCGACTGGCGTGTGCAAGAACGTCGGACCGGGCCCGGGGCTCGCGCTCATCACGACCGCCAGTGCCGCCACGGCTACCGGCATAGCCAGGAGCTTGAGCTGCGTTTGCCTCCGCCACGCGAATACCGCGCAGCCCAGCGCGAGCAGCGCGAGCAGCAGTGCGAGCAGGCGCCACAGCACCACGCTTCCCAGCCGCGGTAGCAGCACGAAGCCAACCAGCAGGGAGCCGGCCAGGGTGCCGACCGTGTTGAAAGCGTAGAGGCGACCCACCTGCTCACCTACGAGCTCTTTTCCGCGTCCGAGCAGCGAAAACAGGGCCGGGAACTGGTAGCCACTCACGATCGACGCCGGCAGCACCACGATCGCCGCGGTGACAATCCAGCTCGCTAGCAAATAGGCATAGCCGAGGTTGCCCATGGCGCGCAGGTGCGCCGCGAAAAATGCCAGGTTGTCGCCCCAGACCAGCGCGAGCAGCACCGCCACGGCCTCCAGCGCCAGCGTGAGCGCCAGCAGCGCGAACGTCGCCGGAGCGCGCCGCCGCGAGAACAGGTAGCCCCCGAGCCCGATCCCGGACAGTGCACACGCCAGAATCAGCCCGAAGGTGACGCTCGAGCCGCCGAGCAGCGGTGTGAGCACGCGGTACCAGACGAGCTCGAGCGCCAGGAAGACGAAGCCCACGCAGGCAGCGATGGCGGCGATGAAGCGACTGCTGCTCGCTGTCGACTTCGCGGCCGCTACTGCGCCGACGTCGAGGTCCGGCGCTGGTCGAGGCGTCACGGGCACGTCCGCCAACGAGCGACCAATGCCGCGCGCCAGCAGGCCGACGAGCGCGTTGATGCAGGCGGCGCCGAGCAGGGTCAGTCGATTGCCGACCAGGCCAAACAGCAGCAAGGGCCCAACCACGGCGCCCAGCACTGCCCCTACCGTGTTGAGCGAGTAGAGCAGCGCGAGCCCGCTTCGAGCGTTGTCGTCGTCACGCACGACGGCGCGCGCCGCGGCAGGCAACGTGCCGCCCATGAGCACCGCCGCGGGCCCGATCACCAGCGTGGTCAGCAGCAAGCGCACGACGGTGGCGCCGACGCCGCCGAGCGCCTGCGAGCCACCGAGCGCGAGGTAGAGGGCGTGGGCACCGGCGGCGAACAGCGGGCTCAGCACCGCCAGCAAGCTGATGCCGAGCTCCAAGTTGCCGTAGTAAACGAGCGGGCGGGGGCTGCGCTCGACTCGCCTGCCGAACAGCACGCCGCCCAGCCCGAGTCCGCCCAGGAAGATCGCCAGCACCGCTGCCGACGCCGCGGTGGTGGCGCCGAAGGTGAGCCGAAACATCCGCTGCCAGGCGGTTTGGTAAACCAGCGCCGCGAAACCCGAGCCGAAGAGCAGGGCAGCGACGAGTCGAGTGGAGGGTATGGATTTCATTTCAGATTCGACGTCTTCACCTTCTAGCCCCCGGACGTGCCTCACGGCGTAGCCTGGTTCCGGTACGGAAGCTTCTGCGAGGCGCAGCTGCAGCTTGGCAGCCCAGGGCGGCATGCGTGCGTGCGTTTACGGGATGGTTATTAGCGCGCGGAGTCGGGTCGCGTCGCCGGCTTCCATGGCGGCTTCGAGCTGTAGGCCGAGCGTGTCCTCGCCCAGGCATAGCGCGGCGAGCAGCTTGCCCTGCCGCTCGAAGGCCGCGACGTACTTGCCGGATTCGAGGCTGCCGCGTTCGATGATGCGATCCCAGCTGCTGGCGTGCCCCACGTAGGCCAGCGTGGTGTCGTAGTGCGTGCTCCAGAAGAACGGCACCGCTCGGTAGCTGCTTGCCGCCCCGAGCAGCATGGCTGCCAGCGCCTGGCCCTGGCGCTCGGCAACTGCAAAGTGCTCGATGCGGAGGCGCTCGCCGGACCAGGCATCGGGATACGAGGCCACGTCACCGACGGCGTACACGTCGGGCGCGCTCGTCCGCAGCTGCTGATCGGTAACGATGCCGTGCTCGACCTGCAGTCCGGCTGCTTCGGCGAGCTCGGTGCGAGGCTTCACGCCAACGCCGGTGACCACGAAATCGGCGGCGAGCGAGCTGCCGTCGTCGAGCTCTACCGCGCGGGCCGTGATGCGGATGGGTTTGCGTCCGAGATGGAAGCTGACTCCCTTCCTCTCGTGCAGCCCCCGCACGAAGGCGCCGACCTTCTCGCCCATCACGCGCGCGAGCGGCACCTGATCAGGCGCGACCAGCGTTACTTCCACCTGACGTGCACGCAAGGCAGCGGCCGCCTCGAGACCGATGAAGCTGCCGCCGATCACCACGGCGCGCGCCCCAGGCTTGGCACGGCCGATGATGGCGCGTGAATCGGCCAGCGTGCGCAGCACGTGGACGTGCGGCGCGTCCGCCCCGGGCACGGCCAGGCGGCGCGCTTCGGCGCCGGTCGCTAGCACCAGCGCGCCGTAGTCGAGTCGCTCTCCACTGGCGAGCGTGAGCTGGCGCGACGATAGGTCGATACCAGTCGCCCGCTGGCCAAGGGCGAGGGTGATGCGCTGTGCGGCATAGAACGCCGCATCGCGTAGCGGGATCCACTCCTCGGGCGCGGTGCCGGCCAGGTAGTCTTTGGACAGGTTGGGGCGATCGACGGGGCCGGGCAGCTCCTCGGCGACCAGCGTGATCGGTCCCTCGTAACCCCGCCTGCGCAGCGCTTCGGCGCAAGCGGCGCCAGCTGGTCCGCCGCCCACGATCACGACCGAGCTGGGTGAGCTGCTCGGCGCCTGGGCACGCTGCGCGCGTGCGCGTTTGACCACCCGCAGCAGCTCTCGTTCACCGATGACGTCGAAGCACTCGAGCGGCGTGAGCGCAGGCCCGTGCGCGAGCCCGGTCTCGAGGTCGAAGCAGGCGTGATGCCAGGGGCAGCGCACACTGCCATCGACGACCAGACCCTCGGCGAGCGGGCCGCCGTAGTGCGTGCAGCTGGCCGCCGTGGCGAAGACCCGCTCTCCGCTCCTGACCAGCATGACGGCTTGCTCGCCGACGTGCCCCAGCAACGGCTTGTCCGCCTCCAGTAGGCTCGACTCCACGCCGCGCGACAGATCCGGACCGCTGAGCTCGTTCGATTGGCTGCCCATGACGCTTGCCTCCGCGACGCTGAAAAAGGACCGACCTTTTACACCAGCGCGGAGGCGCCGAGTAGCCGAGTGCTCGGCTATTTCGTGACGTTACGCCGCTTGCAGGCGATCGAGCAGGCGTTACTGCCGGTGGGGCCAGCGTCGCATTGCTCGGGGTCCTGACGCACGCCGTCGCCGCAGCGCGCGGCCTGGGTGCAGTCGGCGTTGCAGGTGCCGTAGTCGCCGGTGTTGGCGGCCTCGCCCAGATCGCACTGCTCGGGCCCGTTGCGCGTGCCGTCGCCGCAGTAGGGAGCGGCCTGGCAGTCGTAGCCGCAGCCGCCCTTGGTCGCAGCGTAGCTGACGTTCTCGGTGCCGTCGTCGCAGGCTTCGCCGCCGCTGGGATCGATGTTGAAGTCGCCGCAGAAGGGGCCGAAGTCGCAGCTCGTGCTGCAACCGTCGTAGGCGTCGTCATCGTTTTCGGGACCGTCGTCGCACAGCTCGAAACCGGGTTGGATGACGTGGTCGCCGCAGCCGGGCGGCACGATGCAGTCGGAGGCGCAGGCGTCGGCGCTTTCGGCATAGCTGTCGTCGTTGAAGCCGTTGTCGCAGTCTTCACCTTGGCTGGCGTCGAGCAGGCCGTCGCCGCAGCGCGGGCCGAGCGCGCAGCTGCTGGTGCAGCCGTCGTAGCCGCCGGTGTTGGCGGCCGAGCCGTCGTCGCATTCTTCGTACGGCGCGTCGGGGCTGCCGTCGCCGCAGGCCGGGCCGGTCATGCACATGTTGGTGCAGCCGCCATAGGCGTCGGAGGCAAACTGGCCGTAGTCGCAGGCTTCACCGGCTTGCTCCACGCCGTCGCCGCAGTAGGGCTTGATGGTGCAGGTGCTCGAGCAGTTCGACGCGGCCGTGCCGTTGCCGGTGCCGTCGTCGCATTGCTCGGTGCCGTTACGGGTGCCGTCGCCGCAGCGTGGGCCGGCCTTGCAGTCGTAGCCGCACGAGCCGGCGCCGTAGGTCGTGCCGTTGCTGGCGCCGAGGTCGCAAACCTCGGTGCCGTTCTTGACGCCGTCACCGCAGTAGCCGCCGAGCGTGCAGTTCGTTTTGCAGCTGGTGGGGCCGTAGCTGGCGTCGTTGTTGCTCGCGCCGCGATCGCATTGCTCGAAGGCGGCTTGAACCTTGCCGTCACCGCAGCGTGACGGCAGGACGCACGTCGGTGCGCAGGCGGTGGCCGGCGACGTCGCGCTGCGGTAAAAGTCGGTGTTCAGGCCGTTGTCGCAGGCCTCGTTGGTTTGGTGCAGGCCGTCGCCGCAGAAGCCGCGCGCCGTGCAGCTGGTGTTGCACGCGCCGGGAGCGGTGTTCGAGTTGGCGGTGCCGTCGTCGCAATACTCGTCGCCCACGACGTGACCGTCGCCGCAGTCGCTCTCGCAGAAGGTGCGCGGGGCCAAGAAGCCAGCCAGGGTGAGCTTGAAGTTCGACTCGGTGGTGTGGCGCTCGGCCTGGAAGAACACGATCTCGTACACGTTGCCCTTGACCAGGCCGAAGCGGACGTCGTCGTTGCTCGTCACTTCGGCGGCCTCGAGCGCGCAGGTGCCGAGGTTGGTGCCGCCGCGGTGCACCGAGCAGTTGCTGTCGGTGGCGCCGGCGCCGCCGTCGTCGCCCAGCACCACGCGGCCACCCTCGGCGCCGTGCACGCCGCCGATGTCGACCGCCAGGCGGCCGTTCACGAACACCCACACGTCGTCGTCGCCGATGAAGCTCAGCGTTTCGCCGCCCTTGTACTGGAAGAAGTAGCGAAGCTCGGTGGTGAAGTGGAAGTTCTTGGTGTTGCCGTTGTTGCCGAAGCCGAGGCCCGTGAGCGGCCAGAAGGCGGAGTCGTCGTAGAGGTAGGTGTCCGTGGTACCGACCTGGCCGAGCGGGAGCGAGCTCACGATCGGGTCGATCTGGATGTCACCGTTGTTGCCGT
>DATDEV010000249.1:0-19086 GCA_036522995.1 Polyangiaceae bacterium | reverse complement strand
CAGCTGGGCTCGCTCTGCGCGCCCAGCTGGGCGCGGCGCGCGCGGGCCATGCGCGAGCCCGGAGGGGGCCCGCGCCACAAACCTCGGCCTCCCAAACAAACGGGCCCTACGACGCCTTACGGACCGTCGGGCACGGGCACGGGCACGTTTACGGGCACGCGAGAGCAATCCAATTCAGGGACACTCGCTAGCCGGCGACGCGAGCGTCGCGCACGGCGGCGGCCGCCTGCACGCGTGCGATGCGCTCGACGACCTCGGCCACCACGCGCGGGTGGTACAGCAGCGAATTGTGCCCGCAGCCCGGAACGCTGACGCGCTCCCCGGACGCCAGGTAGGCTCCGCTCGGCACCACGTGATCCTCGAGCCCGGCGATCGACAGGTGCGGCACGACCAAGCGCCGACGCGCTCCCTGGGCGAGCCGTTCGAGCAGCGCGCTGCCGGGAATGATGTCGCGCCCCACCGGGGCTGGAAACAGCCGCGCCGGCCTGGTCCCACCGAATGGGCTACCGATCGACATCGTTTGCACGACGCGCACGTCGCCGCCCAGCTCCTGCACGAAGTAGCGCACGGCGACGCCACCGATGCTGTGGCCCACCAGGTGAATGCGCGCGTCGCCAGAAATGGCGCGCACCGCCAGAGCGATGTCGTGCGCGATGCTCGCAATGCCGGGACCGGGCGGATGCGTGAAGCTGGTGGAGAACGCGCCCGTGCGCGCTTCGAGCTCGCGCCGCAACGGCCGCAGCACGCCCGCGGTGGCGAACAATCCGTGCACCAGCATCACGACGTCGCGACCGCCGCCCACCCACATCGGCCGCGCGCCACGCACATCGCGGTAGATGAGCGTTGCTTGCCGCGCGAGGGCGGCGGCTTCGCGGCCAACACCTTCGAGCGAGCTTCTCACGCTGCTCTTGCGCTCGTCGCTCACGGCACTCCTCTTCTATCTGGTCGCGCGCGAAGCTGGCAAGTTGCCAGCTTGTTAAATGCGGCCCGAGGATCGATGATCGGGGCCCATGGGGAAAACTTTCCAGCTCACGTGCGCGCTTGGCTTCGCGCTCTCGCTGTCCGGCTGCTCAGACAGTGATCCTGCCGGCGCCGGTGGGCTGTCCGGCGCCGGCGGCTCCAGCGCCGGTCAGGCCGGCAGCACCGCTGGCGCCAGCGGTGGCTCCAGCGGCACGGGCGGTAAGTCGAGCGCGGGCTCCGGCAACGGCGCGGGCTCCGGCAACGGCGCGGGCTCCGGCGGCATGGCCTCGCCCGGCATGCCCGGCGAGGTCGGCGGCTGCCGCATGTTCCCGCCCAACGACGACTGGAACCTCGACATCTCGGGCCTGGCTGCCGACCAGGCCTGGACCCAGAAGGTTCAGGACCTGGTCGGCGACGCCAATATTCACCCTGACTACGGCGTCGACGGCCAAGACCTCTACGGCATCCCGCTCAACGTCGTACCCGAATCGCAACCGCTCACCGAAGTGGTGTTCGAGTGGTATCCGGAAGAGAGCGACCCTGGCCCCTACCCCTTCCCGGGACCGGCCGACGTACTGATCGAGGGCAACAGCCCCGAAAGCTGTGATGGCGATTGCCACTTGCTGGTGATTCGGCAAGGCGAGTGCCTGCTCTACGAAGGCTACGCCTGTGAGTATCGCGACGACGCCTGGCACTGCGGCAACGGCGCCAAGTGGGACCTGAAAGAAGAGGGCTACGGCCAACGTAAGGTCGGCTGGACTTCGGCCGACGCCGCTGGCCTGGCGATCGCTCCGGGTTTGCTGCGCTACGACGAAGTGCGCAGCGCCGGCGAGGTCACGCACGCGCTGCGCTTCACGCTGGAGTGCACCACCGATAAATACGTCAAGCCCGCCACGCACCAGGCGGTGCCCGACGGCTGCGACCCCAGCGCCGGGCCGCCGATGGGTACGCGCGTGCGTTTGAAGGCCGACTTCGACGTCTCGAGCTTCAGCCAAAGCGCGCAGGTGGTGCTACGCGGCATGCAGAAGTACGGCATGATCCTGGCCGACAACGGCTCAAGCTTCTACTTTCAAGGCGAGGCGAACGCGGGCTGGACCGAAGACGACATCGAGCCCCTGAAGGACGTGCCGGCCAGCGCCTTCGAGGTCGTGGCGATGCCGCCGCTGATGCCGTGAGCGGTGCTCAGGCGAAGTCGTCGCGCAGGCTCTGCAGCGTGGCCGGCCCCAGCTCGGCGACAGCCGAGTAAGCTGGGTGAGCGAGCTCGAGCGCCAGTTTGGCGCCGCTCCGTAGCCCCTCGAGCGCGCGCTCCGAAAGCGGGAACTTGAGGTAATGCACGGCCATCGTGCGTTCGGGATCGGTGCTCCGCCGATCGGGAATGACAGCCAACAGCTCGTCGCCTACGCGCAGCCCGAGCTTGCTCTCCATGCCGGCTAGCGCCGTGAGCATGCGCTCGCGCTCCTCACGCTCCTGGTACTCGATGAACAAAGTGAGCGAAAGCTCGCGCTCCCCCGGCACGAGCTCGTTGTAGGTGTCGAGCTCGTGAGCGATGGCCTGCTCTTGCGTGATGCGCTCGGTGCGGAGCATCTCCTGCACCTGCAGCAGCACCGTGTCACGATTTTCGAACAGCCCGGTCATGTTGCTGCCCAGCTTGACGTAGCGCGCCCGCTTGCGTTCGATCACGCTGCGCAAGTACGGCTCGCGCACGCGCTCGTACGCCGCCAGGTCCATCAGCTCGTCGCGTGCGATGGGCTTCATGCTCGCCACCCCGTCAGACCATACGCCTCGGCGAGCAGCTCGATCGGATGCTTGGCCACGGTGTGGTTCTCCTTCTTGATGCGCAGGGCCGCCAGGCTGCAGTCGGTGACCACGGTCAGCGGCTGCTCCGGCTCGCGCTCGGCCTCGATAGCATCGGTCAGGCGGCGCGCGTAGCGCTGTCCCTCGGCGTAGTACGCCGCCTTCATGCCCCAGGTGCCGTCGACGGCCGAGCAGCGTTCGATGATGCGTACGTCCGTGTCCGGTATTTGCGACAGCACGCGCGCGCCGGGCACGGCGATCTTCTGCGCACGCAGGTGGCAGGCAGCGTGGTAAGCGACCTTGCCCAGCCCACCGCTGAGCTGCTTGTTCAGCTTCTTTTCCCGACGCAGGCGATCGAGCAGCTCCATCAGGTCCAGCGTTGCGGCCGCCACCTCGCGCGACTCGGCGGTGTCCAGGTACTGCGCCCACTCCTTCTTCATCGTGTAGCCGCAGGTCGGCCCTGGCACCACGATCGACAAGCCTTGCCGCACCAGCGGCAGCAAGCTCTCGACGTTCTGCTGCATCTTGCGCTTGGCACCGTCAACGTCCCCGCCGTCGATGTTGGGCATGCCGCAGCAGGTCAAGTTGCGCGGCAGCTCGACGGCGAAGCCGTTCTTCTCCAGCACGGCGACCGCGGCCTGCGGCACGCTCGGAAAGTTGTATTGGCCATAGCAGGTCGGAAACAGCGCGATGCGCCCGGCGCTGCCCGCCTCGGCCTGCGCTCGATGATCGTCGAACCAGCTATCGAAGGAGCGCGTCGCGATCGGCGGCAATGGGAACTCGGCCGAGATGCCGAAGGCTTTCTCCGCCACCTTGCGCACGAGCCGGTTGGCGTTGACCAGGTTGGCGATGCGCGCCGAGGGACCGACCCCGAACGCGCCGAGCAGTTGCGGCTCGCCCAGCACCTTGTCCACCAGCGCGATGCCACTGCGCCGAGCGCGCTGCGCTTTCTCACGCGCCATCAGGCGCGGAAAATCCAGGGCTTCGTAGGCTCCCTCGTCGGGTGTGTAGGGGCACTTGATGTAACAGAGCTTGCATTGCCAGCAGTGATCGCTCACCGCCTGCACGGTGGCGCTGGCCACGCGCTCCGCGCCTTCGGCGCCGGCGCTTATCTGCTCGTCCACCGCGCCGAACAGGATCGGGAACGAGCCGCAGTACCCGACGCACATGCGGCAGTCCTGGCAGATCTGAAACGTGCGCTTGATCTCGTGCTCGAGATCACGTTCGTCCCAGTAGCGCGGGACGTTGGGATTGAATTCGGGGGGCGCTGCGGGAGCGCGAGCGGGTGCTTTGGCCATGGCGGACGGATGACGTACGCAGCCGTCGAGCCGCCCCGCGCGAACCGGCCGCGCGGGGCAGAGCTCGAACCAGCTCAACCCAAGGTTTGCGCGGCTTTCTCGAAACGGCCAGCGTGCGACTTCTCGGCTTTGGCCAACGTCTCGAACCACTCCGCGATCTCGGAGAAGCCCTCCTCACGCGCGGTCTTGGCGAAGCCCGGGTACATCGACTGGTACTCGTACGTCTCGCCGGCGACGGCCGAGTGCAGATTCTTGAGGGTGTCGCCGATGGGCTTGCCGGTCGCGGGATCGCCGACCTGTTTCAGAAAGTCGAGGTGGCCGTGTGCGTGTCCGGTCTCGCCGTCGGCCGTATCCTTGAACAGCCCCGCGACCTCCGGGTAACCCTCGATGTCCGCGACCTTCGCGAAATAGAGATAGCGGCGATTCGCCTGCGACTCGCCGGCAAATGCTTCCTTGAGGTGCTCGTGCGTCTTCGTTCCATCCAGCTTCGGCATGGTCTCTCCTCCGGCGCGCGTGCGGCGCCATTCACGAACCCGGTTAGACTCGGTCTAGGACTAGAAATAGTCAAGGCGCAAGAATGGCTCCAGCGGTGGAGTTGCAGCGCGCCGCTAGCGCCGCGTCGGCGGCACGCGGAATCCGGCGAGCTACCGAGGTGCCGCTGCGTCAGCTTCGCTCAAGCTGCTCTCGATCTGCTCTCGTCCGAACGAGCCTTCCAAGCGCAGCGCGATGCGCCCGCGGCGGTCAAGCACCACGAGCGTCGGCACGCCCAGCACGCGCCCCAGCTCACTCTCACCGGCGAGCAGCAGCGGACTGGCCATGGCTACCGGTAGCTCGAGCTGCATTTGGTCGCGCCAGACCTGGACCAGCGGCGCGCTGCGCGGCGGCTCGAACATGACGATCGCGCCGTTGGCGAGCGGCTTGTGCTTCGACAGCACGTCGCGCAAAAGCAACGCCACCGCCTGTGACGGCAGATCGTAGGTGGTGACGAACAGCAGCGCGGTGGTGCGGCCGCGCGTGCTGTCGCTCGAGACCTCACCGCCGTCGATGGTACCGAACGCGAACTGCACGGGCACCCCGCTCTTGGGTGCGCTCGCGGGCGGCGCTTCGCCCTCCTGCGTGTAGCAGCCGCCGACCACCAGCGCAGCGAGCAGACACGCGCGCAAGCTCACGGGCTGGACGGCGGCGGCGTCGACCCGCCAATGTTCGGTCCGAACAGATCGGCGAACACGCGCAGCGCTTCGGGCAGCTCACGTCCACTGCGCCGATGCGACAAGACGGCGTGCGAGAGCTCGTCGATCAGAGCCTTGAGCGGCGTGCGCTCCAGCACGGCGCCCTCCAGCACCTGCCCGGGGCAGGGAGAATGGTGCACGTCGACGATCGGATCGTGACGTACCCAGGCAAAACCGCGGTCCGGTCGATAGCAGCAGGCCAGCACCTGCACGAAATCCAGATACAGGGGAACGACGATGGTCGCGATGCGCTGGCCGTCGCTGCTCACCGCCGACAGCGCCTGAATCGCAGCGCGCGGCGTGGCTTCGACGTCGGCCGGGCCCATGGCGAAGGTGATGCGCTCGCGGCGCTCCGGATCGGACTCCACCGCGAGCAACGGCGCGTAGACCGCGATTTTCGGCACCTTCACGCGCACCGAGTCCTGCTCCAGCGCGTTGAGCCACGAGGTTCTACCCTGCGCGTCGAGCTCACGATAGGCGATCGCCGCCGCCAGCGCGGCCTCGGCGTCGGTGGCCAGCGCGCCGAGCCACTCGCACCACGCGTCCAGCACGCGCGAGTCGGTACCGCGTGGCACGTCAGGGAGCGGCGTGCGGTCGGCCGCGGCCGACGCGAGCTTCGCCGTCACGGATGGTTCGAGCGGCGGGTGAGCCACGATGCGAACGACGCTAAAGCATCAGGGCACGGCGGGCAACGGGAAGTGGCTCACTTGCGCGTGCAATTCCCGCTGAAGATCCTCGAGCAGCTCGTCGAGCTCCCGAACACGCGACAGCGGCGCTGAAATGATCAGTTCGCCGCCCCGTTCGGCAAACAACGCTCCGAGCCCATCGCTGGCCTCGAAGATCCCCTTGACGAACACCACGTCCTGGTCCCGGACCAAAACCTTGCGACAAACCAGATCGTGATCGAGCAGGGGCGCTACCGGCACTGGATTTTCCACTACCCCGATCGAGGCGTCCTGGCCAGCGCGCGGTTCTGCCAGCTCTGCTAGCCTTGGAACGTGTCCACCCCGAGCTCCCCTGAGACGCCGCCGCTCGCCCTGCCCGAGCTGGACAAGGCAGACGATACCGGTGAGATCGACGTGGGTGTGTTCGACCTCGACGTCAGCGAAGGCCTGGTGGTGGACGAAGACGACGCCGCGCTCGACGCATTTCAGATTGACATCCAGGAGCAGGACAATCCGGGCAGCAGCGAGGCAGCTACCGAGCTCGACATCGGGATGAGCGACCTGCTCGACGCGCTGCCCGAGCCTCCGCCCGCGCTCGAGGGCGACGACCTGCCGGACGCTGCCGAGCGTGAGCTCGACCGGCACCTGGACGCTCCGCTCGAAGCCGATGATCCCAGCACCGACGCCGAGCTCGGCGACGACGGGCTCGAAGAGCTGCCCGAGCTGACTCCCGATGATCCCGACGGCGAGACGGGGCCGGAGCTCGAGCGCGCCTTTCTACCTGGCGCCCCGGAAGGGGCGATCCCGGCGGGACCGAGCCTGGACGCCGAATGGCTCTCGCTCGGGGCGGCTTGCTTCGCGCTGTGCGCGGCGCCCAGCGACGTGCTGGCTGCGGGCGACCAGCTGATGCGCTTCGGCGAGCAGCGCCAGAGCTGGCCACTCCCGAGCGGCACGCGCGCTCGCTCGCTGGCGCTGCTCGAAGACGGCACGCTGGTGGCGGCCACCACGCGCAGCGCACTGGAGCTGGCAGCCGGTAGCGAGCGCGCGCTGATGCCGCTCGAGCTGCCCGACGGACTGCGCGCTGGAAGCGCCGAGCTGCGCGAGCTCGTCGCCACGCCAGCCACCAACGAGCTGTGGGCTCGCTTCGATAACGGCAGCCTTTACACGCGACGGGGTCGCGTCTGGGCCCGACACGAAGCGGGCGGCCGGGTGAGCTCGCTCAGCTGCGCCGAGCGCGTCATCACCCTGCTCGTGCTCGGCAAACAGCCCACGCTGCAGCTGTCCGCCGACGGCGGCAGCAGCTTTCGGGAGCTGCTGCTACCCGAACCGGCAGCCACGGTCGCGCTCGGTGCCGAGCCCGCCGCGCTGGCAAGCGGCGCGACGATCGCGCTCTGGGACTCCGAACGCGGGCTGTGCGTCTCGAGCGACGCCGGCGCCAGCTTTCGGATGGTCACCGGCGCAGTCAACGTGACAGCCGCTGCGATCGGGGAGCCAGCCGGCGAGCCGGTGGTGTTCGCTGCGGTGTATCGTGAAGCGCGCGATCTCAGCGAGCTGCTGCTGGTCGAGCCCGCAACGGGCGCCGCCTGCAGCGTGGCCGAGCTTTCGGGCGCTCCGGGCGACGACTCGGAAGAGCTGGGACGCAGCTGGGCGTTGATCTTCGCGCATGGCTACTTGTGGGCCGCAGGCAGCTACGGGCTGGCCCGCCTGCGCTAGCGCGCGGGAAAACAGGGAGGCGGGGAGGCGGGGAGTTTTTTTGGGGTGCGCGCCGCACGCGCGTCGCACGGCGTCGGTACGGATGCGCACGACGTCGCCCGGATCGAACCCCCAATTTCTCGCCCTCCCCGCCTCCCCCCCTCCCTGTTGCTTCCCGTTCAGGGTGAATTTGGCCGAAATCGTTCGGTTCTGTTAGGGATTTCGCATGGCGATTGTCGTGCAGAAGTACGGAGGCTCCTCTGTCGCCGACCTGACCAAGCTGTCGCGCGTGGCCGATTGGGTGGTGGCGACGAAGCGCGCCGGCAACGGCGTGGTGGTGGTCGTCAGCGCCATGGGCAAGACCACCGACGAGCTTTTGCTTTTGGCGCAGCGCGCCGCCGAGCATGGCGGTGAGCGCAAGGCTCCAGCGCGGCGCGAGCTGGACATGCTGCTGTCGGTGGGCGAACGCACCAGCATGGCGCTGCTATCGATCGCCGTGCAGTCACGCGGCGAAGCCGCCATCAGCCTGACCGGCTCTCAGTCGGGCATCATCACCAACGATCGCCACTTCGACGCACGCATCATCGAGGTCAGGCCGCACCGCATCGAGGACGAGCTCTATCACGGCAAGATCGTGATCGTGGCCGGCTACCAGGGCATGAGCTACAAACGCGAGATCACCACGCTCGGACGCGGCGGCTCCGACACCACCGCCGTGGCGCTGGCGGCCGCGCTGTCGGCAGAGCGCTGCGAAATCTATAGCGACGTCGACGGCGTTTACTCGGCCGACCCGCGCAACATCGCAGATGCTCGCCACCTGCCGGAGCTCGACTTCACGACCATGCAGGAGATGGCAGAAAGCGGCGCAAAAGTGCTACACGCGCGCGCCGTGGAGTGGGCCAAGCGCCAGAACATCGTCATCCTCGCCCGCAAGACCCACGACTTCGCAGAGCACGGCCAGGGACGCGAGACCCGGGTGCACGAGCGCTCGGACGAAAGCGCTCGCGCGATCGTGGTCGATCGCAACGTCGCGCTGCTGCACTGCCCTGCCGCTCGCGCGCCCGCGCTGCTCCAGGCCTGCAGCGACGCGGAGCTCGGGTTGCGCGACAGCGTACTGTGTGACGGCAAGCTCTGGCTCACGCTACCGCTCGGCGGCGTGCCGAGCGCCGAGGCGGCGCTCACGGCGCTCACGGCGCAGGTGCCGGGGGTGGAGGTCGTGCGCGGAGTCGGGACGGTCAGCGAGGTGGGCGTGGGCGCGGGCGCCGAAGGCGGACGAATCGCGGAACTTTTAGCTCAGCTGGGCGCACCGACACGGCTACTACTGGCGACGCCGCTGCGCGTCACGGCAGTGCTCGACCAGGCCGCGCTCGGCGCCGCCGAAGCGGCCCTTCACGCTCGCCTGACGCGCTCATCGAGCAGCTCGGCCGCGTGACGGTACTCGGCGGCCAGCTCGGAGTCGCCCGGCTGCAGGCGCAGCGCGAGAGCCAAGTGGCGCTCGGCGAGCGTCGGCTCGTCGCGTTCACCTAGCTCGAAGCGCGCCGCGTCGCGCAGACGGGCAGCAGTGCTCGGCGTGCTCGAGCCAGACAGCTCGATCACCTCGCGCATGCGTCCGTAGGCGAGCGAAGCGCCGATGCGGTCGCCGATGCGGCTGCGGTACAGCGCCTCGAGGTGCCGGGCAGCCTCGCTGTGCGTGGATTCGGCAGGCACGGCTCGAGCGCGGGCGATGGCTTGCGGCAGGTCGCCCAGCTGCTCGCCGAGCAATCGGGAGAGCTCCAACAGCGATTCGCCGTCGGCCTGGCCGCGCCGCTCCGACAGCGAAATCGCCCGCTCGAACAGCGCGATCGCGCGCGCCGTGAGCCCAGCCGAGAGCAGCGCGCGGCCCAGGCCGGCTGTGGCCTGTGCGTCATCGGGCATGTAGCGCAGCGCACGCTCGAAGGCGCGCCCCGCTTCCTTCACGTAACCCGCGCCGAGCAGGCTGGCCGCCGCGCGCGAGCAGGCAGCGTGGCGAGCCGCGGCGCCGCTGGCCATGGCCTCCAGGTGCTCGGCGTCCGACAGCGCGCCGCCCACGTCGTTGCGTGATAGGCGGGCGTTCAGGCGCGCGTAGCGTGCGCTGGGCAGCGTCGGCGCGGTGGCTACCGCGCGATCGAGCAGGCGCGCTACCTGCGCGCCTTCGCTGAGCTGTGCCGCGCGCACCAGCAGCTGCGCTGCGAGTGGCGCGAAGGACTCCTGGCTGGCGCCCTGCTCGAGTGCGCTCAGCGCTCCAGCGCGGTCGCCGCTCGCCAGCAAAAGTGTCGCCCCCACGCTGCCGGCCGCCGCCGCTGGCAAGGTCTCGACCAGCATGCCGAGCGCTGCCTCACCGCGCCCCGGAACCGCCGCGTCCAGCTCGCACAGCGTGCGCACGATCTCGGGGTGACGCGGAGCTTGCTCCAGCGCCTCGAGCAAGAGCGAGCGCGCATCGTCCACCCGCGATTCGGCCAGCGCGTCATCGGCGTCCCGCGTGAGTCGCGCCAGCTCGAGCGCGCGCGTGGCTTCGGCGCTGGCGGCGGGCGGAGCGAAGGTGGCGTCGAGCACGATCATCAGCTCGTCCAGCTCCTGAAACAGCTCACCGAAGCGCACCTGGGCCGAGGCCGGGGCGCGCGCGCCGACGGCCGGCAGGAGCACGCGCCCCACGCGCGCCCCGACGTCGGAAATCTCGAGCAGTCTGCCGCTGCGACGGCCGAAACCGCTCGCGACGGCCTCGCACACGCGGAGCGCGAGGCCGAGCGCGGGGGCGTCGAGGCCCACGCCGCGCGGGCGGGCCACCACCCAGCGCGCCGAACCGTGATCCGGCGCCCAGAGCAGGTCGAACGCCAAGGCGCCACGCTCGCCCACCAGCCCGACGCCGATGCCGCCCGGAACGGCGAACAGCGCCAGCGGCTTCACCAGCGGACCGAAGGGCTCACCGACACGCTGCTGAGCGAAGCGCGCCAGGTCGGCCAGGCGCAGCCGCAGCACCAGCTCTTGCAGCTCACCGCGACGACTGCGAAAGCGCGGCACGCCTCCGGACAGATCGACCGGAAAGCGCAGCCCGGCGAAGGTCAGGGAAAGACGCTCGACGCTCAGCGGTCCGATCTCGATCGGCTCGTACAGCTCCATGCCGAGCGCCCCGCGCGTGACCGTCAGGCGCAGAGGAACGCGCGGATCCTCGGGCGGCCCGACGAGCGGCTTGGCGCTGGCGACGGGTCGAGGCGGCGCGCTGGAAGGTCGAACGGAAGAGCCCACTTCGGGCTGAAATCGTAACAGCCCCTGCCCCACCCCGAGCAAATTCCCAGCATTCGCCCTGGAAAGGCCCGACGCTTGGGCCCGAAAGCGGGCGCCTGCGGATTTTTGGCGGGCAGTCGGCAGCGCGGCAGGCCGGAGCCAGGCCCGTCAGTCGGCGGTGGCGGCGCCGCTGTCGGCCTTCTTACGCATGCGCTTGATGACCTCGGCGAAGCCGCCCTTCTTCATGATGCGGTTGAAGCTCGAGCGGTAGTTATTGACCATGCTCGAGCCCTCGGTCACCACGTCGACGATACGGGGCCCGCTCGCCAGGGTGCGCACCACGTAGTCGATGCTCAGCGGCTCTTCGCGGGCATTGGAGGTGCTCTTGGCGACGGTGTGAACGACCTCGCCGTCTTTGCCCTTGTCCGTGCCCTTGTAGGTCACGTCGTAACCCAAGGTCTTTTTCAAGTTCTTGCGGTAGCTGGCGCGCACGAGCTTGGACAGCAGCGACGTGAACTCCTCGCGCTCGGCATCGGTGCGCTCGGCCCAGTGATCGACGAGCGCGGCCTCGGCCAGCACTTTGTAGTCGAGTACCTGATCGAAGGCCTTGTCGACTTCGGGATCGGGCCGGCCCTGCTTGACGAGCTTGGTCAGCTCCGCCTGCTTGGCCTTGACGAAGTCCTCCGCCGAAGCCGCGAAAGCCACGGGGCTCAGGGCCAGGCACAGCGAGCACGCAGCAAGAGTGAGAAATGTACGTCGGGCGGTCACGGCTTCCTTGGCTGGTTTTGGTTCTAAAATGGTTATACGCAAGGGCGGCGCGAAAACTTTCTCGCTTGGGCCTCATCCCGCCCTGCTTTTTGTTCCCAGGCCGCCGCGTTTGAGCCCTCAGCCCACCGCGATTGGGGGCTGGGTCCCCAATCGCCATGAAACAACCCACTAATTCGGGCCGTTAGCAGCCGGCGGGGGCGGCGACGCACCGAGCACGACGCGAAAAGTGGCGCCCCGGCCGGCCTGGCTTTCCACGTGGATCAAAAAGCCATGCTCGTCTGCAATACGCTTCACGACCGCCAGCCCTACCCCCGAGCCCTGGCTGCGAGTGGTGAAAAATGCGTCGAACAGGCGGGACATTTGCGCGGCTTCGATGCCGACGCCGCGATCGACCACGGCCAGCTCGACTTGGGAGGAGGCGTTGCGCGTCACCCAGACCGTCACCACGTCACCGGCGCCGCTCGCCTGCACCGCGTTGCGCACCAGGTTCCAGATCAGCTGCCTGAGCTGAGCGCTATCCGCTCGCACCCAGGCGGGCTCGAGGTCGCCCTGGAAGTGCACATGGACGTCCGAAATCGCGCGCCCCGATTGCGAGGCGAGCGCCACCACTTCGCGCGCCACCTCGGCCGCGTCCACCGCTGCCAGCTCGGGCTTACGAGGCTTCGACAGGTCCACCATGTCGGTGACCAGGTCGTTCAGGCGATTGGTCTCGCGCTGGATGATCTCGCAAAGCAGGCGCTCTTCGTCGTCGAGGCCCTTGCCCGAGCGAAGCAGCTGCACCGAGCCCGCGATCGAGCCGAGAGGATTGCGAATTTCGTGGGCTAGCCCCGCAGCGAGCCGGCCCAGCGCGGCCATGCGCTCGGCTTGGTCGGCGCGCTCGGTCGCCGCCAGCAGCTCGCCACCGGTCCAGCGCAGGCGCTCGGCCAGCGTGCCTGCCAGCAGCATCACCACCACCAGCACCAGCAGGTTGACGGTGACGTAAAACGACAGCTCCTCCGCTGAGGGCAGGTACAGCGCCGAAGGCTGGTCGAGCGGTGGTAAGAGCCAGCGTTTGGCCAGCGCGGTCACCAGCGTGCCGTAACAAATGCCGCCCGCAACCGCCGCCACGCTGGCGCCGCGCAAACCGCTCAGCGCCGCTCCCACCAGGCAGCTCAGGCCGTAGAACGAGGTGGCGCCGCTGGCCGCACCGCCCGTGAGATACACGACCGCGGTCCAGGTGATCTGGTCGAGCACCAGCTGCGCATCGGCCAGTAGCCCCAGGTGCCGGCCGGTGCGCAGCAGGGCCGCGTAAAGCGCGGTGAGCGAGAAGCCCAAGCCGAACGTCACCAGCAGCACGCGCAGTGTGTAGGGACGCACGGCGTACTGGCCGCCCAGGTAAAGCGCACCCACCAGGCCCAGCGCGACCATCATGAACAGCAGGCGCGCGCCGGTGAGCCAAGCCAAGCGTCGCGGCAACGCCGCTGCGCCCACGATTTCCGGGATGCCGAGCGTCAGCTTCACCGAGACGCCCGACTCCGTCTCAGTCGGCCTTGATGTTGCCGGCCAGCGAGAAGATCGGCAGGTACATGGCCACCAGCACCACGCCGACCATGCCGCCGACGCCGACCATCATGATCGGCTCGAGCGCCGAGGTGAGCGCGGCCACGGCGACGTCGGTTTCCTCTTCGTAGAAGTCCGCGATCTTGTTCAGCATCTGATCGAGCGCGCCGGTCTGCTCGCCGACCGCGATCATCTGCACCACCATGTCCGGGAAGACGCCGGTCGCTTGCAGGGGCTCGGCCATGTTCTTGCCCTCGCTGATCGATTGGCGCACGTGCATGATGCCCGATTCGATGATCACGTTGCCGGAGGTGCGCGCGCAGATCTCGAGCGCGTCCAGGATCGGCACGCCGGACTGGAGCAGCGTGCCGAGCGTGCGCGTGAAGCGCGCCACCGCGATCTTCTTGAGCACGGACCCCATCACCGGCAACTGCAGGTAGGTCTTGTGAAAGAAGCGCTTACCCTGCGGCTGGCGGTTCACGTAGGTGACGGCGACCGCGGCCGCGATCATGAAGACGATGATGAACGGCAGGTAACTAACGAAGCCATTGGAAATGTTGATCAGCAGCCGGGTCAACCACGGCAGGGCGTCCTTGCCGCCACCGAACTCCTTGAACATGTTCTCGAACGCTGGAATGACGAACGTGAGCAGCACCGCCATCACACCGAAGGCGATCACGACCACGACCGCGGGGTAAACCATTGCGCCGCGCACCTGCCGGATGAGCTTTTGGCGTTTCTCGAGGTAAATCGAGAGCCGGCTCATGATGCTGTCCAGGATGCCGCCCACTTCGCCGGCGTGCACCAGGTTGGTGAACAGCTCGTCGAATACGCGCGGGTGTCGCTTGAGCGCTTCCGAGAACGTCGCGCCCTGCTCGACGTGGTTCTTGATGTCCTTGAGGACGGCACCGAAGACCTTGTTGGTCTGCTGGTTGCCCAGGATGTCCAGGCACTGGATCAGCGGCAAACCGGCGTCGATCATGGTCGCGAACAAGCGCGTGAACGTGACCAGATCCTTGGTCGCCACGCCTGAGCCGAACTGAAAAGAGAAGAGCGCGCCCTTCTTCTTGACCTTGACCGGGTTGAGCTGCTGCTGACGAAGGCGATTGTTGACGGCCTCTTCGTTCTCGGCCTCCATCACGCCCTTGCGCACCTCACCACTGCGCGCGCGTGCTTCCCAAGTAAACTCAGCCATGAAGTGGTTCGCCTAGTCCTGCTGAGTAAGAATAACGGCCTGTTTTGACGGCGGTCAAAGTTCCTGGAATTTCCGAGCTTTTGCGCGGCAAGGTGGTGGGCGCCCGAGTCGCGCCCGCTGCCGCTGCCGGTTATGTATGTGCCTCGACAGGCGCGACGCGGACGGGCGTGGGCGCTGCCGGCAGCTTACCCGGGGGAGACGTCGTCACTCCGGCAAGCATCTTCGACCTGGCGTCGGTGAGCAAGCCGGTCCTGGCCTGCGCGGCGGCGCGCCTGGCGGCCGCGGGGGTGCTCGAGCTCGGGCAGCCACTAGGCAGTCTGCTGCCCGAAGCGCGGGGTACGGCTTCGGAGTGGGTGTCACTCGAGCTCTTGCTGGCGCACCGCGCCGGCCTGGAGGCGCACCGCGCGCTGTTCGCCCCGGTTCTGGCCGGGCAGCCTGTTCGCCGCGACCTCTTCTTGCGCACGGCTGCGGCCGGTCGCCGCCCCGAATGCGACGAAGCGCCGGCAGAGGGCGGGTTTGCGCCGATCTACAGCGATCTCGGCTACGCGCTGGTCGGCGCCGCGCTCGAAGTGGCGACCGGCGCGCCGCTCGACGCGGTGCTCAGGGATCAGGTCGCCGCGCCGCTTGGACTCGAGCTTGGCTCGGCTCGGCAGCTGCGAGCTACCCGGGCGAGCTTTGCTCGCGACGTCGCCCCGACCGAGGTGGTGCGTGCGCGCGGCGGCGCGCTGCGCGGCGTGGTTCACGACGAAAACGCCTGGGCCCTGTCGGGACACGGCGCTTCGGGACACGCAGGACTGTTCGGCACGGTAGAGGCGGTGCTTGGTTTCGGGGCGGAGCTGCTCGCGGCTCTGGACGGGCGCAGCGCCTGGCTGAGCCGCGAGGCGCTCTGGACGCTGGTGCGACCACGACCAGGCGGCACGCTCCGCGCCGGCTTCGATGGCAAGTCTCCGTCTCCGGCCGCTTCCTCCGCGGGCTCGCTGGCGGGCGAGCAAACGTTCGGGCACCTGGGTTTCACCGGGACCAGCCTGTGGTGCGACCCCAGGGCCGGGATCGTGACGGTTCTGCTGACCAATCGGGTCTGCCCCACGCGCGACAATCCCCGCATCAAGGCTGCTCGGCCGCTGGTGCACGACGCTCTTTTCGCTGCCGCCAGGGACGTGTTGCCCGGCCCCCCCAACCCATGACAGGATCAGCCCGCTCATTTCCGGCCTGGAAATGTGCAGGCACAGTTCCTCATGTGGAAGCTCACCATCGAGGATGACCAAGCGAACCGAACGGTCGTCCCCCTGGCTCGCGACGAGTACTCGATAGGCCGGGGGGAAGAGAACACCGTCCGGCTCACCGAGCGCAACATCTCGCGGCGCCACGCCCGCATCGCGCGCGAGGCCGAGCTGTGGGTGGTGTTCGATGCCGGCAGCTACAACGGCTGCTACGTCAACGGCGCTCGCGTCAGCCAACGCCAGAACCTCTCGCATGGGGACCTGGTGCAGCTCGGCGACTACCGGCTCGAGCTGATGGACGAGGCGCGTGAGCACGCGCCGGTGCCGAACGTGCCGTTCGACAGCAAGGCCACCCTGCCCGCGGCTCCGCGCTCCCAGTCCCTGCTGGGGCAGCCCGATCGTTTGGTGATGGTCGTGGGTCCGACGCCGGGGGCGGAGTTCCCGCTCAGCGGAGCGAATCGCCACGTGATCGGTCGTGGCGAGGAATGCAGCGTCTCCGTCAACCATCCGTCGGTCAGCCGCGTGCACGCCGAAATCCACGCGCTCGGCGACGGGCGCTACGAGCTGGTCGACTGTGAGAGCGCCAACGGCATTCGCGTCAATGGCGTGGAGCTCCCGCGCGGTCTGCTCGATGCCCGCGACATGGTCGAGCTGGGCGACGTGGTGTTCAAGTTCATCCGCGCCGGTGACGTGTACGTGCCTGGCGCCGACGAGAGCCAACAGATCTCGTCGCTCGGGGGCGTCGAATCCGCCTCGGGTGAAGCGCGCGGGATGACCACGGGCGCCAAAGTGCTGATTGGGCTCGGCGCCGCGGCGCTCTTGGCCACGCTGGTGGTGGTCGCGGTGTCACGCGGCGAGGAGCCGGCAGACGTGAGCCTGGTCGCACCCAAGAGCGAGCAGACCGACGCCAGCGCGCGG
The DNA here is from genome assembly GCA_036522995.1 of Polyangiaceae bacterium. Classification (GTDB taxonomy): domain Bacteria; phylum Myxococcota_A; class Polyangia; order Polyangiales; family Polyangiaceae; genus PMG-095. Next base: position 2,568 of record DATDEV010000249.1, on the reverse strand, counting down.
CTGCTGAGCGAAGCCAAGGCCTTGCTCGACAAGGGCGACGTCGCTGCGGCGCGCGACCGGGCCAATCAGATCCCCGAGGACAGCAACCTGCGTGATACCCCGGAGTTTCGCGCGATCCAGGCCAGCTGGGCCGACGAGCTTCTGGCCCAGGCCGCCCGGGCCGAGGACCCGGCGGAGAAACGCCGGCTGCTCCAGCAGGTGGCGCGCGCCACGACCGTCGACTCGATCCGGCGTAAGCGAGCGGCCAACGACCTGGCGGCGCTCGGCGGCGAGACCATCGACGTGAGCGCGCTGCCGAACGCTCCCCGGATCGCCCGCAGCGGTAGCACCAGCGTTCCCGCGGGCAAAACGCCTGAAGCGCCTCGCGCTGCCACGCCGGCTTCGGACCCGGCGGTCGCGACCAAAGTCGCCAGCGGTCCTTCCACCCTGGTGCGCAAGAACCCTTTCGATGATCCCGGCGCGGCCGAGATTCCGGTCACGGCCTCCGACGCCGCGACGACCGATCGCAGCAAGCTGATGCAAACCAAGAATCAGCTGCAAGCCAAAGCCAAGAGCGGCAGCGCCAGCGACGGCGACTTGAAGCGACTCCGCGCGCTGTGCCGCGCGCTCGGCGATGCCTCCTGCTCCAACTAGCCATCAAGCAGAGCGAGGCGCGGTCTCGGCCGCACGCGACGTGCTCGCCTCGCGGCCGGTGTTGGCCGCCCTGGCCGTGGCGGCCTGCGCCCTACTGCTCGAGCTGACCCCGACGCTTGCTCGCTACCGCCTGTTCGGCAAGCGCCCCGCGCCTGCGCCGGTCGCCGCCGCTGCCCCTGCCCCTTCGGCCACGGTCGGCGAGAGCACGCTGGGGCTCGAGACCAAGACCCCCAGGGCCGCCCCTGGCGCCACCGAGCTGCCCGTGGCGGAGGCGAGTGAAGCACGCGCGCTCGAGCAAGCGCCACCGGTGCCGCTGCTCGACCCCAGCGGTCAAGCGCTCGACGGTTTTTTCGCTGCGCTGCGCCGCACCGAGCAGAAGCAGACCGGCGCCATCACACGCATCGCTCATTTCGGAGACTCAATCATCGTCAGCGACTACGTGTCCGGCACGCTCCGCCGCAAGCTGCAGGGTCATTTCGGCGACGCTGGGCACGGCTTCGTGCTGATCGCCAACGCCTGGCCGGCTTACTTTCACAACGACGTGAGCCGCTACGCTACCGCTGGCTTCAACGTGAGCCGCATCGTGGGCCCGTACGCGGCCGATGGCCTGTACGGCTTGGGTGGGGTTTCGTTCTCGACGCCGCCCAACGTGCTGTCGCGCATCGGCACGGCCGAGAGCGGGGACTTCGGGCGCAAGGTGTCGCGCTTCACGCTCTACTATCTCGAGCAACCGCGGGGCGGCGCCCTCGAGCTGTCGATCGACGGCGGCCCGGTGAGCGAGCTTTCCACCGCGGGCGATGGCGTGCGCAGCAAAACGCACACGCTGGAGGTCGCCGACGGCGCGCACACGTTGAGCCTTCAGACCAAGCGCGGCACGTCGCGTCTGTTCGGCGTCGTGCTGGAGCGCGGCGCTGCCGGCGTCGTGCTCGACGCCCTGGGCGTGCAGGGCGCGCGCATCCGCTTCATGGATAAGCAGGACGACCAGCACTGGGCGGATCAGCTGCAGCTGCGCTCCCCTCAGCTACTGGTCTACCAATTCGGCGCCAACGAAAGCGCCGACGGCTTCCTCTACCCGATGCCGGACTACCACCGCACCATGCGCGACGTGCTCCAGCAGGGCAAGCGGGCGCTGCCCGAGTCCTCGTGCCTGGTGATCGGGGCGATGGATCGCGCGGCCAAGGTCGGCGACGAAATTGTCAGCCTGCGCGTGATGCCGGAGCTGCTCGGCAATCAGAAGCAGGCAGCACTCGACGCCGGTTGCGCCTTCTTCGACACCTGGACCGCCATGGGCGGGGCGCGCTCCATGCCGCGCTGGGTCAAGAAAGGGCTGGGCCAGGCCGATCTCACGCACCCCACGGCGGTCGGCGCCGAGATCATCGGCACCTGGATCTACCGGGCGCTCTTGCAGAGCTACTCGGCGTGGACGGCAGGCGTGACCGGACGGCCCGCCACGGCGGGTGCGGCTGGCAGCGCGGCGGCAGCCAGCAGCGGGGCGCCGAGCGCCACGTCGGTGCGGCCCCCCGAGTAGGCCTCGAGCAGCAGCTTGGCCAGCGCGGTGCCGAGCTCATGATAACCCTTGGGAGTTAGATGAAGCCGATCCGGCTGGGCCAGGCGCGGCTTGGCTTTCATGCCGCGCGCGAAGCTACCCTCGCCTCCCATCAGCTGCTGCAGCGACACGAAGGAGCAGCCGAGCCCGCCGGCCGCTCTGCCCAAGACCTGACCCACCTGGGCCACACGCGGCACCGAGCCGATGCCGAGCGGGGCGTCGGTAGGGCCGAGCACGAGGCAGGAGGCGGCCGGCGCTCCCGAGCGCAGCCGGCCGACCAGGGCGGCCAGCTGCGCCTCGTACCTGGCGACTTTGAGCTTGTCGAAGCTTTCGTTGGTGCCGTAGGCGATCACCACCAGCTCCGGTGCGCGGCGCGTGACCTCGGCCAC
>DATDEV010000248.1:0-2764 GCA_036522995.1 Polyangiaceae bacterium | reverse complement strand
AGTCCTACCGCTCGCTCGACTACGACCTGTCACGCGCCGGCTGGGTGGGTGACTACGAGGATCCCAACACCTTCCTCGATATCTGGATCACCAACGGCGGCAACAACGCGACCGGTTGGGGCAACCTGGTCTACGACCGCTTGCTGGAAGCAGCGGGGAACGTGGAACAGTTCCTGAGCAGCCCCGAGTTTCTGCTCGAGCACGCCAAGCAACCGGCCGCGCTCAAAGAAACGGCCGAGCAGATCCGCGCCAGCAGTCAGGCCGAGCAGCGGCTGGCAGGCATGACCAAGCTTCGGCTGCAGCTGCTGTCGGAGGCGGAAGCCATCCTGGTTCACGACGAATTCCCGCTGATTCCACTGTACTTCTACGTGATCAACGGGATGGTGAAGCCGAACGTGAAGGGCTTCTACGCCAAGCTCGAGAGTGACGACGGACCGCCGCGCGCCAACCTGCGCGACCAGCATCCGCTGCGCGACATTCGCATCGAGGGCAGCGCGCCATGAGCGAGGTCGTGACGCTGGTGCTCGGTATCGTGCTGCTAGCGGCGACGGCCTGGTGCCCGCCCAAGCTGGCGCGAGCGCTGGGCGCCTTGCTGTTCGGGCTGGTGGTCGGCATCGTGCTGCGCTTTCCATTCGGAGCAGCGGCGGGCATCGGGCTCGGTCTGGCAGCGGCCGCGGCCGCGTTCCGCATCTTGCCGCTGATCGTGCTGCGCCGGGTGGTGTTCCTGGTGCCGGCGCTGGTGCTGCTGATCTTCGCGACCACGCTCTTGATGTACCGAGCTCCGGGCAACCCGTTCGCCAACGAGCGCGCAGCGAGCCCACAGGTCGAGGCGGCGCTGCGCGCTCAGTACGGCGTGCCCAAGAACGCCAACGAGTTCTTCGGCATCTACATGCGGCGCTTGCTGGTGGAGGGCACGCTGGGCCCCTCGATCAAGGTGCAGGGGCGCTCGGTAGAAGAGCTGATCATGCCGGCATTTCCGGTCAGCATCGCGCTCGGCTTGCTGGCGCTCACGCTGAGTGTCTTTCTCGGGCTCACGCTCGGCGTGCTGGCGGGGCTCAAGCGCAACTCGGCAGCCGATCACGTGAGCATGGCGCTGGCGCTGGTCGGCGTGTCGCTGCCGAGCTTCGTGGTCGGCGCCGCGACCATCATCGTGTTCTCGCTCTGGCTGCGCTGGCTGCCGGTGGCGGGTTGGGGCAGCTACCGTCACCTGCTGATGCCGGCGCTCGCGCTATCGCTGCCCAACGCGGCGGTGATCGCCCGGCTGTCGCGCAGCGGCATCATCGAGGTCATGCAGCAAGACTTCGTGCGCACTGCGCGCGCCAAAGGCCTGCCCGAGAGCTGGGTGATCGGGCGCCATGCGCTGCGCGGCGCCATCATTCCGGTGGTCTCGTTCCTGGGACCAGCAGCCGCCGCGATCATGACCGGCTCGTTCGTGATCGAGGTGCTCTTCGCCATCCCGGGCATGGGCCAGTGGTTCGTGAAGGGAGCCATCAACCGCGACTACTCGGTCGTGCTCGGTACTGCCATCGTCTACTTCGGCCTGGTGATCGCCTTCAACCTGGTGGTCGACTTGGCCTACAGCTGGCTCGATCCGCGGGTGCGGGAGGAGCAGGGCTGATGCATCAGAGCCCGCTGCAGCTGGCCTTGCGCCGCTTGCTCGCCAACCGCGTGGCGGTAGCCGGCGGCGTCTTCCTGCTCTTGATGGTGCTGGCTTGCGTGCTGGGGCCTCTGCTGTTCGGTCTGGATCCGGATCGCACCTCGCCCGCCCTGCGCTACCTGCCGCCCGGCGGACGCTTCCTCTTCGGCAGCGACCCGCTGGGGCGCGACCTGCTCGCGCGCGTGCTGGTCGGCGGCCGCACCTCGCTGCTGGTCGGGCTCGCCAGCACCGCCGTGTCGGTGTTGGTCGGTGTCAGCTACGGGGCAGTCGCCGGCTTCTACGGCGGCAAGGTCGACGATTTCATGATGCGCTTCGTCGACTTCATGTACGGCCTGCCCTACATGTTCCTGGTCATCCTGATCATGCTGATGTTCTCGGAGACGGCGCGCGGCGAGATGCTGCCGGTGTTTCTGGCGCTCGGCCTGGTGCAGTGGCTGACCATGGCGCGCATCGTGCGCGGCCAGGTGCTCTCGCTGCGCCATCAGGAGTACGTGCTGGCGGCCGAGCTACTCGGCGTCAGCGACGCGCGCATTCTGCTGCGCCACGTGCTGCCCAACGTGGTGGGGGTGATCGTGGTCTACGGCACGCTGATGGTGCCGTCGGTCATCATCCTGGAGTCGTTTCTGTCGTTCCTGGGGCTCGGGGTGTCGCTGTCGTGGGGCCAGCTGGTCTCCGATGGCGTGGCCGTGGTCAATCCAGTGCGCTCCTTCTGGTGGCTGCTCTTGTGGCCGAGCCTGTTCTTGGGCCTGACGCTGCTGAGCTTGAACTTCATCGGGGACGGTTTGCGCGACGCGCTCGACCCCAAGGCGCGTAGCTGATGGCGAGCCAGCTCAGCGTCTCCGGGCTTTCGGTCAGCTTCGTCACGCGCGAGCGCACGGTGCGCGCGGTGGAGGGCGTCAGCTTCGACGTCCGACCAGGCGAGGTGGTGGGGCTGGTGGGCGAATCCGGCTGCGGCAAGAGCGTGACCAGCCTGGCGATCCTGGGGCTCCACGAAAAGCCGGCCGGGCGCGTTTCCGGTAGCATCCGCCTCGGGGAGCGCGAGCTGGTCGACGCCCCGAGCTCGGAGCTGCGCAGCGTCCGCGGCAACCGCGTCAGCATGATCTTCCA
>DATDEV010000247.1:0-2350 GCA_036522995.1 Polyangiaceae bacterium | reverse complement strand
GGCATGGAGCACTCCAACCAGGTGCGCGAATTCGTGATCACGCGGCAGGGCGTGTCACTGGTCGAGCCCTATGTCGGGCCGGCCGGTGTGCTGACCGGCACTGCGCGGGTGACGCAGGAGGCGGCCGAGGCCACCGCGGAGCGCGAGCGGGCAGCCGAGCAGCGCCGAGCGCAGCGCTTGCTGGAGCAAAAGCGAACCCTGTTCGAGCGACGTATCAGTGAGCTACGCGCCGAGCTCAACGCCGAGGAGGCGGAGCTGCAGGCGTCGATCAAGTCAGCTGCCGATTCGCAGGAAGAACGCCTGGCGAGCCGCGCGCGCATGACGAGCAAGCGGGCGGGCGGGGTGACCACCATCGACAAAGCTTCGCGGGGAAGAGGAAGTAGGAGATAAGTAATGGCAGCGAGAAAGGCCGCCAAGAAGCGACCGGCAGCAAGCGCCAAGACAAGGGCCAAGTCCGAGTCGAGCAAGCAGTCCGGCACTGGGCGCTGGAACCTGCGCCTCTACATCGCGGGTGACTCGCCGCGCTCGCGCACGGCCCTGACTAACCTGAAGAATCTGTGCGAAGCGCGGCTCAAGGACCAGTACCAGATCGAGGTGATCGATCTGACGAAACGGCCCGATCTGGCCAAGGCCGACCAGATCCTCGCCGTGCCAACCCTGATCCGTAAAATCCCCGAGCCTATGAAGCGCATCATCGGTGACCTATCCAATGCAGATCGCGCGCTGGTGGCGCTCGAGATACCGGTGAGCGGCGCCGGCGGAGGCGCGTAGGCTCGGCCTGCGCGCAAGCTCGCCATGGCTCGCTCGGCAGCGGATAGCCAGCACGGTGCAGCTGCCGCCCCGATCGGCTCGCTCGAGGAGGCACGAGCCACGCTGGACGCCATCGCGTCGGGTACCATCGACGCGGTCGTGGTGCATGGTCCGCATGGGCCTCAAGTTTTTCACCTGGAGGGGCCGGATCAGCCATTTCGCACGCTGGTGGAGAACATGCAGGAGGGGGCGCTCACGGTCTCCGACGATGGCCTGCTGCTCTACGCCAATTCCCACCTGCTCCAGCTACTCGGCTTGACGGTGGACGACGTCATCGGGGAGCCGCTGTCGCGCTTCGTGCCCTCGCGCTACCGGGCCACGCTGGCCGCGCTGATCGACGAAGGGGTAAAGAGCCCGGTCAAGGGTCAGTTGCGGCTGCAGGGGCGGGACGACGCGATTTCGGTGCAGCTCACGCTGAGCCCGCTGGCGGGGGGCGGAACCGCGGCCTGCTGCGGCGTGGTGTTCGATTTGCGCGAGCGCGAGCAGGCCGAGGAAGCGCATTCGGCGCTGGTGGCGGCAGAGCAGGCCAGCCTGGCCAAGGACCAGTTCCTGGCCATCCTCAGTCACGAGCTGCGCTCGCCGCTCAACGCCATGCTGGGCTGGGCACAGATTCTGCTCAACGACGCGCAGCTGAACGACGGCGCCCGCCGCGCCGCACAGACGATCGAGCGCAATGCCCGCACCCAGGCGCAGCTGATCGGCGACTTGCTCGATATCTCGCGCATCATCGCTGGCAAGCTCAACCTGGAGCTGAGCAACCTGGAGCTGGGGACGCTGACCGAAGCGGCGCTAGCGGCGGCGCGCCCGGCCCTGGCGCAGCGCCGGCTGCAGCTCGTCCAACACCTGAGCGACGAGGCGGACATTTACGGTGACCCGACGCGCCTGCAGCAGATCATCACCAACCTGCTGACGAATGCCATCAAGTTCAGCGAAGAGGGTGGCCGCATCGAGGTCGCGCTCAAGCGCGACGGTCAGACCGCCGAGCTCAGCGTGTCCGACATGGGCGTGGGCATGAACGCCGAGCTGCTCGCGCGGGTATTCGACCCGTTTCAGCAGGGCGGCAACGCCCAGCGCCGCAAAGGAGGATTGGGGCTCGGGCTCGCCATCGCCAAGCAGCTTGCCGAAGCCCACGGCGGCACGCTCTGCGCAGCCAGCGAGGGGGAGGGCCGAGGCTCGGTGTTCACGCTGCGCTTGCCGCTGACGACCAAGTCGGCGCGCCCCGCAGCGTCGGTGTTCGAGCCTCACGGCGAGCTGCACGGCTTGCGCGTCCTGGCGGTCGACGACGAGCACGACAACCTCGAGCTCGTTCGCTACTTGCTCGAGAGCGCTGGGGCGCAGGTCACCGCCGCCGGTTCCGCAGAGGCAGCGCTCGCAGCGCTAGATAGCGGGACGTTCCAGCTGATGATCAGCGACATCGGCCTCCAGGATCAGGATGGCCTGGAGCTGATGCGGGAGGTGCGGGCACGCGGTCACCGCGCGGCCGAGCTGCCGGCGATCGCCCTGACGGGCTACGCCGGGCGCCACGATATTCGGCTGGTAA